>NZ_JBIUHC010000035.1:0-71360 GCF_044627735.1 Cupriavidus sp. CuC1
TTGTCGGGCAGCGAGTCGGTCTCCCGGGCGAACCAGGCCGCGGCTTTTGCAAGTATCTCCCTCTCCATTTTGAGCTGCCGATTCTCACGGCGTAGCCGTGTGAGCTCCTGGCGCTCGGCACTGATCAGGCCGTCATGACGTGTGCCTGCGTCACGCTCGGCCTGTGCAACCCAGTTGTAAATGGTCTGAGCCGTGGGTTCGAACTCTTTGGCCAGATCTTCGGGGCGGCGACCGGCATGGACCAAGTCAACCATTTGTTGACGGAAGACAGCGCTGTACGGTGGGCGCGGTTTCGGCATGGTGCACCTCCTGTTTACTCAAGATAGGCACTGTCCGAAAAAGCGGGTCATCTCCAGTTACGACCTGTAACAAGGCGGTGCTGGAAGTTGACGAGGCCGCAGATACATGCACGCCGCCATCGTGAGGTAACGTGGCCGTCAATCGGCTTTCTCTGGGCTAGCATAACTCGCACCGCATGCAGAGCGCGGACGTTTGAATAGCACGTTGAAACGCAGATGATGCCTTGACTTCCGGCGGTGCTTCTTCAGCAGGGGTAAGGGAGAATCCCCAGCGCGCGAAATAGGCTGGGGCCACAGTAGACAGGAGATAGGCGTCTCGCGCCTCCCTGCCGCGGGCCCGCATCAAGAGGGCCTCAACCAATCGGCTGGCGATGCCCCTTTCGCGGTATTCAGGTTCAACTGCTACCGAGCGGATGAGGATGGACTCTCCATGGTGTTCTGCCGCTGCGCAGCCAACGATGTGGCCGTCGCACAGCGCGACGTGGAAGTTCTCGATAATTTCGACAACATCCGCGGCAGGTAGCCTGCAGCGCTCAAGCAGTGCAACGACTTGCTCCCAATCGGAATGAGAGGCCGAACGTAGTTGAACGTCGGTCAACATGATGAAGTGACTCCAACTTGCGCTTCCTTAGGCTAAGAGAAGCCTGCGGCACGCTCTAGTGATACTGAAGGCATATGTTTGTCTTCTTCTTCACTTAGCAGCGCGATGGTCATGCACCACCATCGGCTGTCATGGTGGTGAGCCTATCACCGAACACGCAATCGGCTTGTAAGCGATTGTGAGACCGCAGCGAGAGGTACACTCAAGCGTCGGTTTGACGGGCGTAGACGGAAAGGGGGGGGCATGACCACGCCAAAGTTCTCGATAGGGCCACTGGAGCGAAGACTCGCAGCTGGCCAGGACTCCGCACTGCTTAGAGTCACGCTTGCATTGGCGTACCAGCAACAAGGAGACTTGGCCGCGGCGGTTCCCCATCTGGTCAAAGCTACAGAGTTAGACCCGCACTATTCGGGCGCTTGGCGTGCACTCGGTGTTCTCTATGTGGAGCTTGGCGAGGATGTGAAGGCGCGTCTTGCGTTTCAGAAGGGAATCGAGGTCGCAAGAGACCACGGCGACAAACAAGTTGAGAAGGAAATGACCGTTCGTCTTCGACGTTTGGACCGGCAATCAGACGCTGCTGGCGGCGAATCAGAAGCGGGAAAGACATAGTCGTGCGTGGGAACAATCTGCCGGCCGGCGCGGGAAAACGGCTACACCTTTGCACCCTCCGTTTCGAGGAGTGTCCTATGCTTAATAGCTACCGCAAATGCGCAGGTTGCGGAAATGGCAGGGCGACCGCTTGCGAGAGTGTGGCCATTCCTTGCCGCTCGGTGCTCAACCACTAACTGCCCCCGCGCAGTTGCGGTAAGTTCATGCTCTGCTACAGGCTATTTCGTCTTGACAACGAGTTGGGTGCTGTGAGCCATTGGCTACCCTCATGATCTGTCATCAGGAGGACGTATGCGCATACTGGTCGTTGGAGCCACAGGGCTCCTTGGGAAAGAAATTGTGGGTTTGCTGTCGTCAGAGCATGACCTGATAGGGGCCAGTCGTAACGGTTCGGCGGTCTCGGCGGACATCTCCGACAAGCAGTCGATTCTGGCGATGTACAAACAAGTGGGTACGGTTGACGCGGTGGTCTGCGTAGGCGGCACTGCGAAATTCGCCCCCTTGGATGCCCTGACCGACGATGATTTTGCATTCAGCCTTGCCAATAAACTGATGGGGCAGGCCAATCTTGTCCGGTATGGGGTCCCATACATTACCCAGGGCGGCTCGATCACACTCACCAGCGGCGTGCTCGCGCAGCATCCGACGCTCGGTAGCGCTGCAGTGAGCATCGTGAACGCCGGCATCGAGGCGTTCGCTCGGGCAGCGGCCCTTGAATTGCAGGGCAAGATTCGCGTGAATGTCGTCAGCCCGGGATGGGTATGGGAGACGCTCGAGGCGATAGGACGCGACCCCACCAAGGGTGTTCGGGCGGCGGTGGTCGCACAGGTCTACAGAAAATGTATCTTGGAAGACATTTCCGGGCAGGTGGTGTCGGTCACCCACTGAATCGCATCGATGTGCGGCTGATTTGCAGGTGCTTCACAATCAAGGAAGATTCTCGCGTGTGTGTCGACTTGGATGGACCACCATCACTGCTCGGCTTGCCTCACACCGCGGGACCCTCAGATTAGGAGATCGGGTCAAGCAATTCGCAGCCGATGCCGGGAAGCTGGCCTAAAACGTGCCTGCATCGACACCACAGGTCTCTATAAGGCAATTTGCATCACGGTACCTTCAGCCGCATTGCCTAGCGGAAATTCCTTCAATGGGGGCAAGGCTCGAGGCACTTCTGACGCGGTGATTGGCGCGAACCCGAGGCGCGCGAAGTAGGCAGAAGCGGACGTGGTTTGCAATACAATCGACTCGACACCGCGTTGCCGGACATCAGCGACGATGGTGGAAATCAGAAGCTCTCCGAGGCCAGCAGACCGCGCGCGTTGCGCAACGGCTAGCCCTCGCAGGAGACCGACCGCACCATATTGCTCGATACCGGCACATCCAAGAAGGCCTGCGTTGTCCCGCGCCACAATGTACCGTTCGATATGTGCGCGCACGCCCTCGATGGGTAGTGCGCAAGCACGCAGGAGCGCCTCCACCTCGGGGAAATCATTTTCAGTCGCGTAGCGGGGGCGCATGAGGCACTCCTTCATGCCAAGCTTGTCCCCGTATCCTACGTTTGTCCTCGCGCTTTAGCGCGTAGGGATTGTTCGTAGGTAGAACCGATTATCCCCCGCAGGAGAACGAATAGGCGTGCCGAGCGTGCCGCATTGCATGTGGCCGGGGCGCCTATCTTGCAATGCATGCGAGCGCGAAAAACCTCGTGATGCTGGACCAAGGCCACCTGAGGAGTGATGAGGCGGCTGGCGCTTGCGCAGCATATTGGTGGCGGGCTCAGCAGGGCTTTCTGGTCACTCCCAGGAGAGCGTAGATTCTTTCAGCAGGTGCCCAGCCAGAATGTAGTCACCATGCTGAATGGCGCGTGCCTCCAGTTCGCACAGGCAGGCCTCCGGCAGCGCGGTCAAATCGAACATGCAATATAGGTGCCGCTGCCTGAATGTGAGCTTCGGTGCTCGTAATCCACGAACAAGGGCTTCCGGAGAGCGCACAGCGACATGCTCGATGGTGCGGAACTGCACGGCGACGCCATATTGCTGCCCTAGCCTTCCAAGCTCGAAGGCATCCTCCCAGGCGCTCTCATAGTCGAGGTCTACCGTACCCTCCATCCGAGAATTGATGCGTTCAACCGCATTGGTCCGATTGTGTGCGACATAGACGGTCATGGGCGTACCTAGTCGGTGGAGTCGGGGTCCCATAAAATATATCGAGAACTGTAGGTCGGCGCAACCGGAAGCTGCGCGCGATGGAAGTAATCGTGCTACTTCGCGCTGCAATCCAGAAAATACTGTCCCACCAGCAATCGGCCCTCATGGAAAGTCAGCTCGGCTTCACACTTTCCACCAGGATGCGGCGTGACTTGCTCTCACGAAGCGCGCTTGGGCTCCCCGGCTTCCATGCTCGCGTTACCGCTTTGTGACATGGAGGACATTCCCGCTTGGCCTGTGTTCAGCAGCCTGAGGTCATACTGGAGTCCTACCTCGCCGGCGGAGGAAATAGGGCGCTACGAGGGTCTGGCCATTGTTGTGCATCGGGTGCAACTGGAGGGCGAGCGTGAAATCAATCAATGAGGGCGGCACGCTAGAGACGTGGTTAGTGCGGGTGAGCGGCCGAGTGCAGGGCATCGGCTACCGCGAAGCGTGCATCCAGCGGGCGCGGGCCTTGGGAATCACGGGCTGGGTTCGGAACCGCATGGACGAGTCGGTCGAGGCAATGTTGCAGGGCTCACCAGCGGTGCTCGCAGAGATGTACGATTGGATGAGCGATGGCTATGCGGCCGCGCTCGTGGCTGACATTCAGGTGACAGAGGTAGAGCCTCCGTTTCCACGGTTCAACTGTTTCGAGCTTTTGTCCACCTTGTAACGGTGGCAGGCGTCGTTCACTAAAGCAATGACGGCTGCTGCCCTCAATCTGCGCTAAACAATGCAGTCTATCCCCACTAATTCGCAGAACGATTTCTTGAACACAGCGCGCAAAGAGCGGAAGCGTGTCGAGGTGTACCTGGTCAACGGAATCAAGCTGACCGGTTCAATCGCGTCATTCGACCAGTTCGTGGTGATGCTCAGCGGGCCCGGTGGCATGCAGATTGTCTACAAGCGAGCGATATCGACCATTCAAGTAGCGACTAGTACGCGTCCGTCGGGTTCAGGCGTTCGTCCCGAAGGGCGCACGAACGTCGGCAGTGAGTCGAAGGAAGCTGTTGTAGTCACGCGAAAGCGCCGTGTCACGGGGGGCGATAGCGGAAACGAGTAGCTCTCCTGTGCACTTTACAGCCGCTCGTAAAGAAAGGATGGTATGAACGCGCCCCGTCCCCGCAGTGGAGCGCGAGGTGCCCGCTGACGCGGGGGTGTCTCTTGTGGGCGGGGTTTTTATGCTTCTAGCTGCTGATGCAGAATAGCGTGAGTGGGCGGTGTTTTAGCGCTTCTAGCTGCTGTCGCGGCTGTACGGTGTTGGCCGTTTTAGAACGTGTGAGATGTCACTTTTCTTTACTCGCGGCTCGTAAAGAAAAGTAACCAAAAGAAAGCGATCCTTGCAGGAGGCTGGCGTGGCGTCATTGGGGACCCCAATGGTTTCGTCGTCAGGCCCTGGGTTCTAACTGACTCGTGCCGTTACCAGTTTAGATCACCACGACCCTGCCAATGCCCAGAGATTCGTGGTGGTCCCCCCGGTAGCGGCCACCACGAATTTCAAGCCGTCTGTCGCTCGCGGCGCGGGCGGCCACGAAGTCGCAGGCGTCCCGTTTTCGTCGTGGGCGCGGTGGCACCGAAAAAATAATTCCGAGGAGATTACCACCGTGCCCACCCCACCACGAAACCATCACGGCGTGATATATCGTGGCGCTTTGCGCCGGTACCGGCAGATGGGTGAATAGGCAGGGATGCTGCTACCGGGGGCCTCACCACGAAACCGGCGTCATTAACAGGATCGTGGCCATTCAAACCGGTAACGGCACGAGTCCATTAAAACCCGGGGCCTGACGACGAAACCACCGGGCTACGTAACCCCAATAAGCCAGCCTCCTGCAAGGATCGCTTTCTTTTGGTTACTTTTCTTTACGAGTAAAGAAAAGTGACATCTCACACGTTCCAAAACGGCCAACCCCGTACAGCCGCGACAGCAGCTAGAAGCATCAAAACCCCGCCCAAAAAAGACACCCCCGCGTCAGCGGGGCCGCTATACCAAACCAGAATTGATGAATGGCATGGCACCGCAATGAACGCCGATCCCAGGCCACCGTTTGGTCAGAACTTATGCCGCAAGCCGACCGTGGCTTCGAACACGGAATCGCGTCCGCTGACCGGCAGCGTGAATCCCGGTGTACCCGCCAGCGTCCGCCACGCTCCCGTCAGTTTTGTATAGTCGACGCCCGCGTAGACATCGGTGCGCTTGCTAAAGCTGTAGTCCAGCAGCGGGCCACCGGTGATGCGTGTGCCGTTCTTTCCACCGTGCTTGAGCAAATCCACGTAGACGGGCAGTTTCAGTTCAAGCGAGGGAGTCAGTGCGTAGCTTACCGCCGCAGAGAACGAATCGTTCCGGTAGCCCGCCGGGTAGACGTTGCTATAGATGTAGGAGGCGTATAGCTTGGCCGCGCCGATCTTGTAGGTCGCGCCTACGGTGAACACCTTTTGGGTGCTGTCGGGGATCAGGATGCCGAAGTACGTGCTGCCATAGGCTGTCGTAGCTGGCGTAAGCCCACCGATATTGTTGATGATCTGGAATGCCGCGCCGACGCTCAGTGGGCCATTGTCGTAGGAAGCCGCCACGCCGGGAGATGAGAACCGCTTGGCGTCACCAGCGATTTCGCCGAACGTGTAGGCGCCCTTGAAACTGAAGCCACCGAAGGTGGGAGAGGAATAGCGTACGGTGTTGTCCAGCCGGCCGCCGCCGGTAAGTCCCGCGCCCTGGAAGCCGAGTGTGCCGACATAGTTTGACAGGGCGTACACGTCATGGAGGAACGCCATCTCGTGGACCAGCGTGTATTGACGGCCCAGCGTGATGTCGCCGTAGGTTGGCGACGAGAGGCCGACGAGCGCGGTTCGGCCGAACAGGCGCGCATTGCCGGACGGTGTCGATTGCTGGGTCGCCCCGGTGCCGGGTGTGAATCCGGACTCGAGCTGGAAGAGTGCCTTATTGCCGCCGCCCAGGTCTTCGGTGCCGATCATGCCCCAACGGCTGCCCGACAGCGGGCCGCCGTTGCCCATGCCGATCTTGCTGTCGCCGGCGGCATTTTGATGCGTGTTGTAGCGTATGCCGACGTCGATGACGCCGTATAGCGACAGGCTGCTTTGCGAGTGCGCCGCACCGGAAATGGTCCCGAGAACAGCGGCGGTCATAAGCGATCTTTTCATTTTCACTCCCTTTCAGTGTGCTACATGCCATTGTTGTGATGCTCGGTTGCCGGACGCACGAATCCGCTCCCAGCCGCCTTGCGCGCAAGGGTGGCTGACATTCGGAGTGTCTGGCCAAATGGGGTTGGAAGCCCGCTGGTCGCAGTGCGCACCTGGGACTGTCCGCGTTCGCTCTACTTCAGTGCCGCGATGGTGTTGGCGAAGCGAACGCGGCCTTTACTTGATGATTCCTGCGGTGGTGACGACTGGGCCGAGAAAACAAAGTAACTTGCCTTGTTCGAAATTAAACGCCTTGCCGCCTTTGCTGACCAAGACGACTTGCCTATGGGGAAATAGTGTCGGCTTATGCTTGCGCGAGGCCCGCTCTTCTGTCCGTGGCGCAGTTACTCCACGGCCTTGCCCATGTCCTCGACCACCTTCTTGGCGTCGCCGAAAACCATCATGGTCTTATCCAGATAAAACAGTTCGTTATCCAGGCCCGCATAGCCAGCGGCCATCGATCGCTTGTTAACGATAATGGTCTTTGCCTTGTAGGCTTCCAGAATGGGCATGCCGTAGATCGAGCTGCCCTTCTGCTGCGCTGCGGGGTTCACCACGTCGTTGGCGCCCAGGATGATTGCCACGTCGGCCTGGCCAAATTCGCTGTTGATGTCCTCCATCTCGAATACCTGGTCGTAAGGCACCTCAGCTTCAGCCAGCAGCACGTTCATGTGGCCCGGCATGCGCCCTGCCACGGGGTGGATGGCGTACTTCACCGTGATGCCCTTGTGCGTGAGCTTCTCGGCCAGTTCCTTGACCGCATGCTGGGCGCGGGCTACGGCTAGTCCATAGCCTGGCACGATCACCACTGTCTCGGCATTGCCCAGGATAAAGGCGGCATCGTCGGCGCTGCCGCTCTTGACGCTACGCTGCTGGATCGTGCCCGCTTGCACACTGCCTGCCTCACCGCCGAAGCCGCCCAGGATCACGTTGAAGAAGGAGCGGTTCATCGCCTTGCACATGATGTAGCTCAGGATCGCGCCGGAGCTGCCCACCAGCGAACCCGCGATAATCAGCATGCTGTTGTTGAGGCTGAAGCCGATGCCCGCGGCCGCCCAGCCCGAATAACTGTTGAGCATCGACACCACGACCGGCATGTCGGCGCCGCCGATGGGAATGATGATCAGCACGCCCATGAGGAAGGCCAGTGCCAGCATCGCGATGAACGCCGGCCAGCTCTCGGAGGCGATGAATGCGACCCCCAGGCCGATGGTGGCCAGGCCCAGCAGCAGGTTGAGCATGTGCTGGCCCGCGAACTGCACCGGGGCGCCCTGGAACAGGCGGAACTTGTACTTGCCGGATAGCTTGCCGAAGGCGATGACCGAACCGGAGAAGGTGATCGCGCCAATCGCAGCGCCAAGGAAGAGTTCCAGCCGGTTGCCGGTCGGAATCGCGTGGGCTTTGGGCGAAATGCCGAAAGCATGCGGTTCCGCAACCGCAGCCACCGCGATAAACACAGCCGCGAGGCCGATCATGCTATGCATGAAGGCCACCAGCTCCGGCATCCTGGTCATCTCGACGCGCTGGGCCATGAATGCGCCGGCACCGCCCCCGATCACCAGTCCAAGCAGAACATAGCCAAGGCCTAGCGGGCTCCCGCCGGCAAGCTTGAGGATCAGTGTGCCGGTTGTGAGCACGGCAATGGCCATCCCGGTCATGCCGAAGCGGTTTCCGCGGATCGAAGTGGTGGGGTGGCTCAAGCCCTTCAGGGCCTGGATAAAGAAGACGCTGGCCACCAGGTAAAGCAGGGTAACCACGTTCAGACTGATGAAATCCAGGTTCACTTTGCCCCCTCTCTAATAGCCGCAGGCTTCTTGTCCTTCTTTTTGAACATCTCCAGCATCCGGCGCGTTACCAGGAAGCCGCCGAAGACATTGACGGCGGCCAAGGCGACGGCAAGTACCCCCATGACCCTGCCCAGCGTGGTCTCGGTGAGTGCGGCTGCCAGCATGGCGCCGACAATCACGATGGCCGAGATGGCATTGGTCACGGCCATCAGTGGTGTGTGCAAGGCCGGCGTGACGTTCCATACCACGTGGTAGCCAACATAGACGGCCAACACGAAGGTGGTGAGATTGATGATGGTGTGCGAGACCGCTTCCATAGTGATGTTCCTCAGGTTCTCAGTACCGTTCCGTCCTTGGTGACCAGGCAGGCGGCGACGATGTCGTCGCTTTCATCGATCGTGAGCCCCCCGTCCTTGGGCAGAATCAGCTTCAGGAAGTCGAGCACGTTGCGGGCGTACAAGGCCGATGCATCGGCAGCCACGAGTGCGGGCAGGTTTGTCTCGCCTACGATGGTCACGCCATGCTTGACCACCGTCCTGCCCGCTTCGGTGAGTGGGCAGTTTCCGCTCACGCCATCAGCACCTTTGCCAGCGGCAATGTCTACAATCAGCGAGCCCCGTTTCATGCCTTGCACCATTTCCTCGGTGATCAGTAACGGTGCGGCTCGCCCTGGGATCAGCGCAGTGGAGATCACCACGTCGGCCTGGGTCACCCGCTTGGCGACCTCTACCTTCTGGCGCTCGAGCCACGAGGCTGGCATGGGGCGGGCATAGCCGCCTGCGCCTTCGGCCGCCTCCCTCTCCTCGGCCGTCTCGTAGGGAACCTCGATGAACTTGGCACCCAGGGACTCAACCTGTTCCCTCACCGAGGGCCGGACATCCGAAGCTTCGACCACCGCGCCAAGGCGCTTGGCCGTGGCGATGGCCTGCAGGCCGGCCACGCCGACGCCAAGAACCACCACCCGGGCTGCCTTCACGGTGCCGGCAGCCGTCATCAACATCGGGAAGAAGCGCTGGTAGCGGTCGGCAGCCATCATGACGGCCTTGTATCCGGCGATATTGGCCTGCGATGAGAGCACGTCCATGCTCTGTGCCCGGGTGGTGCGCGGGGCGGCTTCCAGCGCGAAGCCGGTAAGGCCGGCCGCCGCCAGACGAGCAAGGTTGTCCTTGTTGAAGGGATCGAGCATGCCTACCAGTACGGCACTTGGCTTCATCAAGGACAGGTCTGCCAGCGCGGGCGGGCGAACGGTCAGCACCAGGTCGGAGCCGAATGCACCGGCCGCATCGGTGATCTCGCAGCCAACGGACTCATAGGCCAGATCGGGGATCGAGGCCCCGCAGCCTGCGTCAGTCTGCACACGCAGCACGTGGCCATGCGCCTTCAGTTTCTTTGCTGTCTCCGGCGTGAGGGCGACACGAGTCTCGCCCTCCGCGGTTTGCAGCGGAATGCCTATCAACATCCAGGTCTCCAGGGAAGCGTCTCGGGATCGACGCCGCTGCCGGCGCGCCCGAGGTGGTGTTATTGGAAGTCCAGCAGGACTTTCATCGCCTGCGTGCGGTCAGCCGCCAACGCAAATGCGCGCCCTGCGTCCTGGTACGGCACGGTGGCGGAGATCAGCGGTTTCACGTCGACCAGTCCCTTGTTCAGCAGTTCGACGGCCATCGCAAACTCCTCATGGAATCGGAAGGCGCCGCGCAGATCCAGTTCCTTTGCGACGATGGCATTGACGGGCAACGTCATCTCGCCGCCCAGGCCCACTTGCACGATGATGCCTCGGGGACGCATGGCGTCGATGGCGCCACGCAATGCCCGTTCATTGCCGCTGGCCTCGAACAGCACGTCGATCTGACCCTTGTCGACCGTGTACGGCTTAAGCGCTTCGGGTTGTTCGGCGACGTTGAGCGTCACATCCGCGCCCACCGCGAGGGCGGCCTGCAGAGGGTAGGCACCCATGTCCGTGACGATGATTTCCGCCGCGCCAGCACGCCTCGCCGCCACCACGATCAACGCCCCAATGGGGCCGCAGCCGGTCACAAGGACGCGCTTGCCCAGCAATGGACCGGCGCGGCGAACGGCGTGCAGCGCCACCGACAGGGGCTCGGCCATTGCTCCTTCCTGGTCGCTCAGCGTATCGGCAAGGCGATGGGCCTGGCTTTCCTCGATAACGATTTCACGGCGGAATGCACCTTGTACATGTGGCGTGCGCATGGCGCTGCCGTAGTAGCGCATGTCCAGGCAATGATTCTGCAGACCCTGTTGGCAGTATTGGCACAGGCCGCAGGGGCGGCTTGGGCTGATCGCGACGCGATCACCCTTGGCGTGGTTGCGCACGTTTTGCCCGACTTCCTCTATGCGGCCGGCTACCTCATGGCCGAGCACCATCGGTTCGCTAACACGCACGGTACCAAAGCCACCGTGGTTGTAGTAGTGCAGGTCAGAGCCGCAGATGCCGCCAAAGCGGACATGCACGCGTATCTCGTGCGGCTGCACATCGGGGGTGACAACGTCTTCGATGCGCAGATCGTTGGCGCCGTGGATGACAAGAGCGTCCATGGTGAATTCCAGTGAGTTACAGAGTGGCGGTCACGCCGCCGTCGACGTAGAGAATGTGGCCGTTGACAAAATCGGAGGCATTGCTCGCCAGGAATACGACCGCGCCGATGAGGTCTTCAACGTCGCCCCACCGGCGCGACGGCGTGCGCCCCACGAGCCAGGCGGTGAACTCCGCGTTATCCACCAAGGCCTGGGTCAGCTCGGTCTTGAAGTAGCCCGGGCCCAAGCCGTTGACCTGGATCCCGTGAGGACCCCAGTCAATCGCCATGCCCTTCGTGAGCATCTTTACCGCGCCCTTGCTGGCGGTGTAGGGGGCGATCCCAGGGCGCCCCAGTTCGCTCTGCACCGAGCAGAGGTTGATGATCTTGCCGCGGCCGCGCGGGATCATGTGGCGAGCCACTGCCTGTCCGACAAGGAAGACGCTGTCGACATTGGTTTTCATCAACTCGTGCCAGTGGGCTTCTTCAAACTGCTCCAACGGCGCGCGGCGCTGCATGCCAGCGTTGTTGACGAGGATGTCGATGGGTCCCACATCGGCTTCCACCGACGCGATGCCCTCGGCCACTGCCGTGCTTTGCGTCACGTCGAACGAGACCGTGCGGACGTCGGCACCTTGCGCTCGCAGGCTTTCGGCTGCCTGGTCCAGCTTGTCTTTCCGGCGGGCATTGAGTACCACCCGTGCGCCGGCGCGAGCCAGGCCCCCGGCCAGCGCCAGGCCAATGCCGCTGCTTGCGCCGGTAACCAGAGCGGTGCGGCCACTCAGGTCAAACATCTTGAGATCTGGGTTCATCATTTGTCTTGCCTCGAGGTTTCTTCTGCGATCCAGCACAGCACCTGCCTGACTTGCGCATCGAGCGGCTGGTCGGCCGGGATTTGAAGCACACCAGGTTCCCCTGCCGGTGCTTCCAGGATGGCGAACTGGCTGACCACCGAACTTGGCTGAAACAGATGCCCTTTGCGCGCGGACACCCGCGCAATCGCTTCCGAGAGCGTAATGTCGACGTGCACTATGCGCAGGTGCGGGACCGCTTCTCGCAGCCGTTCCCGGTAGCAGCGCTTAAGGGCGGAGCAGGTGAGGATGGCATCGCCGGGCGCCGCGGCCAGCAAGGTTGCCAGCTTGTCCAGCCAGGGTTCGCGGTCGGCATCCTGCAAGGGAGTGCCCTGGCGCATCTTCGCCTTGCTGTGTTCAAGATGGTGGTCGTCGCCTTCGATCCATTCAGCATCCATCGCCTTGGCCAACAGCGCAGCCAGCGTGGACTTGCCACAGCCTGCGACCCCCATCACCAGTAGCTTATTGATCGGCATGGTGACCTCTACTGCTGCAGAACCTGCGGGTTCACCGGCGTCGGCGGCTGGCCGGCCCGAGGCCCGCGGCCGAGGGCAGCGATCAGGTTGTCCACGGTCAGTGCAGCCATGGCCCGACGCGTGCTTACCGAGGCGCTGCCAATGTGCGGTGTCAGCACGACGTTGGGCACAGTCAGCAGATCCGGGTGGATCCGAGGCTCTCCATCGAAGACGTCAAGCCCCGCCGCTGCGATGGTGCCTTGGCGCAGCGCTTGCGCCAAGGCGGCGTCATCGACGATGCCACCGCGCGCGATGTTCGTCAGCGTCGCGGTAGGTTTCATCTGTGCAAGCTCGGCTGCGCCAATTGTGTGATGTGCCTCCGGGGAATATGGAAGTACCAAGATAAGGTGATCTGCTTCTTTCAGCAGGGTGGCCTTGTCTACGTAGCGGGCACGTGTCCTGGCCGCGGTCTCAGGAGCGAGCGGCGAGCGATTGTGATAGATCACCTGCATGTCAAAGCCCAATGCAGCGCGCCGCGCGATGGCTTGGCCGATCCGCCCCATGCCGAGAATGCCCAGGGTGGCCCCATGAACGTCGTTGCCGACCATCTGGTCGTAGATTCCCGTCTTGCTCCATTCGCCCCGCCGCACGAAACGCTCGGACTCGGTGATGCGCCGGGCGGTGGCGAGCATCAGCGCAAAGCCAAAGTCCGCGGTGGTCTCCGTGAGCACGTCCGGCGTGTTGGTGACCAGCACGCCACGCGCGGTGCAGGCGACCACGTCGACATTGTTGTAGCCCACCCCCACGTTGCATACCGCCTTGAGTCCAGGACAGGCGTCAAGCAGCGCCGCGTCGATTCGCTCGCTGCCAGTGCTCATCACGCCTTGCTTTCCTTGTAGCCGCTCGATCAATTCGGCGGGGGTCCAGACCGTGTCGGCCGCATTGGCCGTGACTTCGAAATGTTCGCGCAGCCGGTCAGCGATGTCGGGAAAGGTCGCACGGGTGAGGAGGACGGAAGGGCGCATACGGGTCTCCTTGCTCTATGGTTGTTGGGGCGGGAAAGAAGTCAGCGGTCAGTTGTTGCACCGGGCTTCCAACGCATCGATGAAGGCGCGGTCCCAGCGGCCTTCCTTCATGGCGCGTATGGTTTCGGCTTCGGCGGCGAGTACGGCGCGCGCTTTTTCAATCAGCAGTGGCACATCCCCGGGCGGTATGGCAAGCAGGCCATCCTGGTCACCCACCAGTACGTCCCCAGGGCGGACAACCATGCCGCCGACCGATACCGGCACGTTGATCTCGCCTGGCCCGTCCTTGTACGGGCCGCGATGGGTGACGCCGCGCGCGTAGACCGGGAACTCGCGCTCCCGCAGCTCGGCGACATCCCGTACCGCGCCATCGACCACCACCCCGACCACGCCGATGCTGGCCGCATAGTAGGAGAGGATGCCGCCGACGACGGCGTTCTGCAGGTCGCCTCCGGCGTCGATCACCAGCACGTCGCCAGGCCGGCAGAACTCAAGCGCTCGCAGGTAGGTGAGGTTGTCGCCACCGCGCGATCGCGCGGTCACCGCAGTGCCGACCATCGTGGTGGCGACCGCTTTGTGGAAGGGCTGAAGGCCGACTGTGCCCGTGTTGCGATGCATGCTGTCGCTGAGCGCAGCGACCGGCAGATCGCGCAAGGCGGCGAGCAGGGCGGCGTCAGCCTGGGGGGCGGAGGGGTTCTTGCGGATGGCTTTGTAGGTACTCATCACGTTCTCTTGTAGGTCAGGACAGGGCCAGGACTGCGCGCTCGATGCGACGACAGCCCTCTTCGAGTGTGTCCAGCGAGGTGGCGATCGACAGGCGGAAGTAGGGCGAAAGGCCATAGGCCGTTCCGGCGACGAGCGCCACCCCCTCGCGCTCGAGCAGGTACATGACGACATCGGCATCGTCATGCAGCTTCTTGTCTTCCGATGTGGTCTTGCCAATCAGTCCGCCGCAGTTGACGTATAGGTAGAACGCCCCATCTGGCGCGCGGCAGCTGAGCCCGGGGATGGCGTTGATACGAGCGAGTGTCTGGTCGCGGCGCTGTTTGTAGACGGCCACGCTCTCGGTGACGAAGCGCTGGTCGCCGTTCAGGGCCGCCGCTGCGGCGGCCTGGCTGATTGAGCAGCAGTTTCCAGCTGATTGCGACAAGAACGTGTCGAGCGCCTGGATCAGGTCACGTGGACCGGCCACCCAGCCTAGGCGCCAGCCCGTCATCGCGTAGGTCTTGGAAACGCCATTGATGGCCAGCGTGCGCTCGCGCAGTTCAGGGGCGGCATTCAACAGGTGGGGCGTGCGCACCGTGTCGAAGCGGATATGCTCATAGATGTCGTCCGTCATCACCAGCACGTCCGGGTGGCGGGCCAGTACATCGGCCAGCGCCCGATACTCGGCCAGGGTGTAGCTGGCGCCGGTCGGGTTGCTCGGTGAATTGAGGATGAGCCAGCGAGTGCGTTCGGTGATGGCGCCTTCCAACTGGGCCGGCGTGAGCTTGAACTCTTGGCTTTCCGAGCACGCTAGCGTGACCGGGATGCCGTCGCAGGCAAGCACCATATCTGGATATGAGACCCAGTACGGGGCGGGGATGAGTACCTCATCTCCCGCTTCCAGGGAGATCGCCAAAGCGCTGTAGATCGCGCTTTTGGCGCCGTTGGTGGCGATGATCTCGTTCATCGCGTAGTCCAGGCCATTCTCGCGCGCAAGCTTGTCGGCGATGGCCTGACGCAACTCCACCGTGCCGGCCATCAGCGTATAGCGGGTCGCACCCTGCTCGATGGCCCGCACTGCGGCTTGGCGGACGTGTTCCGGCGTGTCGAAATCAGGTTCGCCGACCACAAGGTTCACGATGGACTTGCCCTGACGGCGCAACTCGTTGGCGCGGTCCGCTGCGGAAGTGCTGGGTGAGGGTTTGATGCGCCTGACACGTGCGGCGATACGGGACGTATTCACGAGGGTTCCTTGCTGCGATTAAGGAGGGTAAGCGCAACAGTAGCCGCGGCGGCCGCGGAAGGCCAAGATGACTCCAGTATGTCCAGATAGGAAACACCTATAGGTGCGGACCTGCTAATGCCCTAACCTCCTGTATTCAGCCCTTGCGAGCAAGAAGATAATGGGGTTGTAAATCCCCGCGGATAGGAGGTAACTTGAACTTCAGGCGATTGAGGTATTTCGTAAAGATTGTCGACATCGGCAGTGTGACGCAGGCAGCCGATTTGCTTCATGTCGCACAACCCTCCTTGAGCCAGCAAATGGCAACGCTGGAAGGCGAGGTGCGCCAGCAGCTACTGCTGCGCACCAAGCAAGGCGTGATCCCCACCGAAGCGGGCAAAGTGCTGTACCGGCATGCCCAGGCGATCTTGCGCCAGGTCGATCAGGCAAAGGTGGAGATGAAGACGGCTGGACAGGGCCTCTCGGGCGCAGTCTCGGTAGGGCTGGCGCCCGGAACCGCCGCCGCAGCGCTGGCTTTGCCGTTGTTGCGCACGGTCCGGGCCCGCCACCCCGGGATCCTGCTTTACCTGAATGAGAGTTACGGCAGCACGCTGTCGGAACTGATCATGAACGGACGCATGGACATGGCAGTCCTCTACGGCGGCAAGACGCCTGTCCATGGGCTCTCGTTCCTGCCGCTGCTGAAGGAACCGCTCTATGTGGTCGGCCCCGAAAGCATGCCGGCGCCGCCGGATGAGGTGCCGCTGCCTATGCTCGGGGACATCGATCTGTACCTGGCGCGACCTTACAACGTGGTGCGCAGGCTGGTCGATGAAGCGTTCAATGCGATCGGCATGGCGCCGCGCGTGCTGGCCGAAATCGAATCGGCCAGCACGCTGAAGGCGATTGTCGCGGACGGGCTGGGGGCGACCATCCTGCCAGCCTCGATGGCGCGGGAGGTGGCGATGTCCTGCGACGCCTGGCAGTGCCGCATCGTCGAGCCGGTGATCGAGGCGCCCTTGGCGTTGTGCCAGTCTGGCCACCAGCCACTGTCCGAGCCGGCCCAGGCAATCAAGGAGATTCTGCTGGAATTGGTCGCCGGGCTGGCGGGCAACCTGCTTCTCTGCGACCGGGCGGAGAACCGGGAGGCGTCATAAGACGTTCCTATCGGGGCACAGACAAACCGTCTTGGTACTGAAGGGCAGAGGCCGATACTGTGTTCACCAACAGCTATGAAGTGAACGCACATGGATCTCACGCACATCAAACAGCTCATCGACGTCATGGCGGCCTCCGACATGGCCGAGATGAGCTTCAGTCAGCACGGATGGACGTTGCGCCTGGCGCGGCATATTTCCGGGGGAGCTAGCGGTGATCCCGCTCCCCCACCGACCCTTCCCTGTACGCAGCCCCGGCCACTGGGGCAGCCCTCCCCGCCCTCCGAGCCTGTTTCTCCCGTACCGGAGGGGCGTGAATTGCTGGCTCCACTTTTCGGCATCGTGCACCTGCGGCCCGCGCCCGACGAGCCGGCGTTCGTGCAGCCGGGCCAGACCGTGGAGGCCGGCCAGACCGTGTGCGTCATCGAAGCGATGAAGGTTTTCAACGCCGTGCTCGCCGAGCGCGATGGCATGGTCGAGACCGTGCTGGTCGAGTCCGGGAACGAAGTGGACGCCGGCCAACCCTTGATCCGATTCGCTTGAGCGCCGAGGTTCGTCATGTTTGACACTGTCTTGATTGCCAATCGCGGCGAGATTGCCTTGCGTATCCAGCGCGCCTGTCGCGGGCTGGGCTTGCGCACGGTGGCCGTGTATTCGGAGGCTGATCGCGAAGCCGTCTACGTGCGCCAGGCCGACCAGGCCCTATGCATTGGCCCAGCGTCTCCCACCCATAGTTACCTTAACCAGGCAGCGCTGCTGGCCGCGGCGCGCGTCAGTGGGGCCCAGGCCATCCACCCCGGCTATGGATTCCTGTCCGAGAACGCTGGCTTCGTCGAACGTGTGACTGACGCGGGTCTCACTTTCATCGGCCCCAGCGCCGCCTGTATTCGCACGATGGGTGACAAGGTAAGTGCCAAACGCGCAATGCGCGAAGCCGGTGTGCCCTGCGTACCGGGTCCCGACACGTCCCTTCCCGATGATCCGGCCGAGGTGTTGGCGATCGCGCGCGATGTCGGCTACCCCGTCATTGTCAAGGCTGCGGGCGGTGGCGGCGGACGTGGCATGCGGGTCGTGCACCAAGAGGCGGGACTGCTGGATGCGCTGGCGCTGACGCGCGAAGAGGCGCGCCGTGCCTTCGGCAATCCGGAGGTCTACATCGAGAAGTTCCTGACCCACCCGCGCCACGTCGAAATCCAGGTACTGGCCGATGGCCACAACCAGGCGCTATGGCTTGGCAGCAGAGACTGCTCGCTGCAGCGCCGGCACCAGAAAGTTCTGGAAGAGGCGCCGGCGCCTGGCATCGATCCCTCGCTGATCGCAGCGGTTGGCGAGCGCTGCGCCGCGGCCTGCCGGCAAATTGGCTACTGCGGCGTCGGTACCTTCGAGTTTCTCTACGAGAACGGGGCATTCTATTTCATCGAGATGAACACCCGGCTGCAGGTCGAGCACCCGGTCACCGAAATGACCACCGGCATCGACATCGTCCAGCAGCAGATCCGCGTGGCACGCGGCGAGCGCCTCACACTGCCACAGGCCCAGGTGGCTTGCCGGGGGCATGCGCTGGAGTGCCGCATCAATGCGGAGCACCCGGACAGTTTCGCCCCCGCGCCCGGGAAAATCATCGACTGGCAGTTGCCTGGCGGCTATGGCGTACGCATTGACAGTCATGCCGGCCCCGGCTATCGGGTCCCGGCGCACTATGACTCGATGATTGCAAAGCTCATCGTGCATGGCGCCACCCGCGAGGATGCGCTGGCCCGCATGCGCCTGGCACTGGACGAGATGCAGGTGGGGGGCATTGCCACCAACTTGCCCATGCACCGGGAAATCGTTCGGGACGAGGATTTTGAAAAGGGTGGGGTCGACATCCATCACCTGGAACGTTGGCTGCAGGCGCGCGCCGCGCGGCCTGCCGAGACGCACTGAAGGATCTTGAGCATGACCATCGAGACGGGGACCATCAGCCTCCTGGGCACCACTGCCTTGCTATTCGAAGCGCCAGGTGAGCTGAGCCTGACTACCCAGCAACGCCTGTGGGCGCTGGCGCAGGAGGCCGAAGCATGGCCCGAGGTGCGCGAAGCCGTGCCCGGCATGAATAACCTGATGTTGAGCTTCATGCGCCCGCCGGCAAGGCTGGCGGAAATCGAAACCCGTCTGCGCGAGGCCTGGCTTGCCGTCACGCCGCTGGCTCGCGACGGGCGCCTGATCGAGCTGCCAGTGATCTATGGCGGAGCACCGGGCCCGCATATGGCCGACGTGGTGAACCACACGGGTCTGTCCGTGGATGAGATCGTTGAGCGTCACAGCGCGCCGCTCTATCACGTTTTTGCGCTTGGCAGCCATCCGGGCTATTGCTATCTCGGCGGCATGGATCCCCGCATTGCCACGCCGCGACGCAAGGTGCCTGTCTTGAGCATTCCCGGCGGCGCAGTGTCCATCGGCGGGGCGCAGACAGGCGTTTCGGCCTCCGATGGGCCTAGCGGTTGGAACACCATTGGCAGCTCCGAGATGTGTTTTTTTGACCCGCAGAGGAACCCGCCCGCGTTGCTGCAGCCGGGGGACGTACTGCGCTTTCGTGTCGAGAAGGTGATTCGATGATCGAGATCCTCTCTGCCAGCGCGCTGGCCACCGTCCAGGATCTGGGCCGCCTGGGTGCGCTCCGTTGGGGAGTCGGCACTTCGGGCGCAATGGACCCGCTTGCGCTGGCCGCCGGCAACCTCTTGCTGGGCAACGACGAGGGAGCGGCAGGCATCGAAGTGCCGGTCTTCCCATTCCTGGTGCGCTTTACACACGACTGCCGTTTCGCGCTGACCGGTGCGGATTGTGCCGCACAGCTTGACGATCAGCCGCTGCTGCCATGGTGGGTGCATGAGGCCCGAGCCGGACAGACCCTGCGCCTGGGCGTGCCGCAGCTTGGGCCCATCCCCGCCTGCCGGGCCTATCTTTGTCTGGCTGGCGGCGTAGACGTGCCGGTAGCCCTGGGGTCACGCAGTACCCAATTGCGCGGTGCCTTCGGCGGTCTCGACGGGCGTGCGCTGAAGCGTGGCGACGTGCTGCAGGCAATCTCGCCGGGGCTTGGCAAGGGGGCTGGCAGCGCCGGCATCGGCCTGGTGCCGCCGGCCTTCTGCTTGCCGCTGTTGGTGGACGGCGCTGCGGCGATGCGCGTGCTGCCTGCCGCGGAGTATGGACTCTACACCGAGGCATCGCAGCGCAGCTTCTGGTCCGAGCCATGGAAGATCACCGCGCAGAGCGACCGTTACGGGTATCGGCTCGCCGGCCCGTCGTTGGCGGCGCGCCAACCGATCGAAATGCGCTCACATGGCATTGTCCCCGGCGTCGTCCAGGTGCCGCCTGGCGGGCAGCCCATCGTGCAGATGCGCGATGCCCAGCCCTCGGGCGGCTACCCCAAGCTGGGCACCGTGATCGAAGCGGACCTGTGGCGGCTGGGGCAGGCGCCGATCGGCAGCCACGTGCGCTTTATCGAAACCACGTGGGACGAGGCCGTCGCGGCCTTGGGCGAAGTCGAGGGGTGGCTAGCCGACGTACGGCGCCTGGTCGGCTTGCATAGCGCAACAGGAGGGCGCTGAGATGGAACTCGAACACATTCGCCAACTCTGCGCATGGCTCGCGGCAACCGATATTGCCGAGCTCGATCTGCAAGGCCCGGGCGTCCATCTTTGCCTGCGGCGCGAAGGTGCAACCGTGCAGGAGATCGTCGCGTTGCCGACGCCGACGCCGACGCCAACAGCGGCCGGCAGTCTCGCGTTGCCCGAAATCGTGCGTGCTGCCTCCGTAGGTGTGTTCCGTCACCGGCACCCCCAGCGCAGCGCCCCGCTCGCTGCCGTGGGCTCTGCGGTGCGCGCGTCGCAGGCGTTGGGCCTGTTGCAGATCGGGCCGTTGCTGCTGCCGGTGACGGCCCCGCACGAGGCGGTGGTGCTGGACATCCCGGAGCCCGACGGCGCGGTGGTGGGCTGGGGCACGCCGCTCGTGGTACTTAGTGCTTCCTGACCTGGGGTTTACATGGAAATTGATCTCAATGCCGATCTGGGCGAGGGCTATGGCCCGTGGCGCATGGGCGACGACGAGGCGCTGATGTCGCTGATTTCTTCGGCCAATGTGGCGTGTGGCTTCCACGCCGGTGACCCGCTCATCATGGACCGTACCGTGCGCCTGGCGCTTCAGCGCGGCGTCGATGTAGGCGCCCATGTGGGCTTCCCCGATCGGCAGGGTTTCGGGCGGCGGCTGATGCAGATCGATTTGCCTGATCTCGCAGCGATGGTCACGTACCAGCTCGGGGCATTGGCCGGCATCGCCCGCGCGCGGGGCAGCCGGATGACGCACATGAGCTTTCATGGCGCTCTGGGCAACAAGGCAGCAGCCGATCCAGCGTGGGCCGATCCACTTCTGGATGCGGTAGCGGCTTTTGATTCAACCCTCATTGTCAGCACTTCCAGCAGCCAGGCGATCGAAGGTGCGGCCACCAGGCTCGGGTTGCCCGTCGCCGTCAGCTTCCTCGCAGACCGCGCCTACGACGACCAAGGCTTGCTCGTAAGCCGGGCCCTGCCCGGGGCTGTGATCCACGACGAAGAGCGGGTCCTGGCCCGCGTGCGGCGCCTGTTGACGGAAGGCACGGTCGTGACGCACACCGGCAACACGTTGCCGATGCGGCCGCGTTCAATCCTTGTCCATGGGGACACGCCCGGGGCTGTAGCGCTCACACTACGTTTGCGAGAAGAAATCGAGTCCCTTGGCGGCCGCATTGTGCCGATCTCGCAGCAGCTCGCGCACGTTCCCGGTGCAACAACATCTAAACAGTATTGATAGGTCGCCAATCCGAATAGCGTCGTGCCCACGCCATTTTGTGGCATGGCCAGAACGAAAGCGCAGGCCCGGACCGACATCTACGGATCGTGATCTGTCCGGGTCACCAAGTCTTCACCATTTTGGCTCGCCTGACCGTGCATGGCCGCACGGCAATGGTGCGTTATTTTGCAGCGGCACAGCTGGTCATCATGCTTTTGCAGCCGCATTTCCAGCTAGTAGTATCTGGTCTTCGTATTAGGGTTACCCCGACATAAGAGGGTCCTATCTCGCCAAAGACATTCCATCTTGGCGTAAAAGGCCAGCGCTCGATAAATTGACATCAAGCCATCGTACAGGATTCATATGCCTTTCTCAGACTACAAAACAGCCTTGGTCACCGGCGCTTCTTCCGGCATCGGTGCCGCCGTCGTCGAACGTTTGTGTCGCGAAGGCCTGCAGGTGCATGCCCTGGCACGTGGCGCAGACGCGCTCGCCGCCCTGGCCGGGCGTACGGGCTGCATCCCACATGCGATCGACGTGACTGACTTGGCCAGCATCACAAGACTAGCGAAGGAGGTGAGCTTCGACGTCCTGGTCAACAACGCTGGCGTGGATCGCCCCGGCTCCCTGCTCAACGCCGATGCCGATGGCATCGATCTCCTGGTAGACGTGAACTTGCGGGCGGTCTTGCATCTGTGCCGACTGGTGCTTCCGGGCATGGTAGCGCGCGATCGCGGCCATGTGGTCAACATCAGTTCGATTGCCGGCGCATACAATTTCGGCGGCAACTCCACCTATCACGCGACCAAGGCAGCGGTGAGCATGCTGTCGCGGCAATTGCGCATCGATGCCTACGGCAAGCGCGTGCGTGTCACCGAGATCTGCCCGGGGCGCGTCGCCACCGACATCTTCGCCCACGTGCATGGCGACAGTGCCGAAACCTATGAGCGCTTCGTCAAGGGCTTCGAGCTGCCGCAGGCCGCCGATATCGCCGATGCAATCGCCTTTGCCATTGCCGCGCCGGTCGCCGTCAATATCGGGCACATGGAGATCACGCCGACGCTGCAGGTGCCCGGTGGCCTCTCTACGATGCGCCCCGAACCATTGCAAGACTGAGCGGGGCCGAATCATGCATGGCTTCGATCTGATGGCGATCCTGCTGAACCCCGAGTTCAGCCGTATGCTGATTGAGGGCGTAAAGATGACGCTGTTGATCGCCGGCGGCTCTTGGGCGCTGGCGATGGCGCTGGCCTTCCTGTTGCTGACGCTGCGACTGACGCCCAACCGGCTGGCGGAGCGCTTCGTTGCCGGCTATGTCTCGTACCACTGTAACGTGCCGACGTTGGTCCAACTGATGCTCTGGTACTTCGGCATCTCCAGCCTGCTGCCTGACCCGATGCAGGCGTGGGTTGGAGAGCATCACGCCGAGGTCTTGTTTTCCATCGTCGCACTAGGCTTGTGCCAGGCCGCCTACTTTAGCGAGGACCTGCGCTCCGGCCTTCGCGCGATCCCCCCGGGGCAGGAGGAGGCCGCCCGGGCACTCGGCAATAGCTTCCTTGGCGCCATGCGCTATGTGCTGATGCCGCAGGCTGTGCGCAATGCACTGCCGGCATTGATCAACCACAGCGTTTCGCTCTTCAAGAACAGTAGCCTGGCGATGGCCATCGGCGTGTCGGAGATGACCCATGCGGTCAAGGAGATCGAGAACACCAGTTTCCGCGCCTTCGAATCCTACCTGCTTGCGACAGTAATGTACCTGGCCTTCTCGCTCCTTATCATGGCCGCCGGTGCTTGGCTGGCCCGCCGCTTCCGCGTCGTAGCAGGGAGGTGAACCATGACGACACTGATCGACATCCTGCGCGAAAACTGGTTGCTGCTGCTGATTGGCCAGTACCCGAATGGACCCTTGGGCGGGATCGCTTGCACGCTGATTCTATCGGTGCTCGGTATCCTGCTTGCGTTTCCGCTGAGCGTACTGCTGGCGCTGGCGCGACTGTCGCCTTGGCGCTTGCTACGTGCTCCGGCCACGGCGCTGGTGTATGTGGTGCGGGGCGTGCCTCTGCTGATGATCATCCTGTGGGTGTACTTCCTCGTTCCACTACTGATCGGGCACAACGTTTCAGGCTTTACCACGATGCTGTGCACGCTGGTCATCTACGAAGGCGCTTACCTTTGCGAGGTGGTGCGAGCCGGTATCGAGGCACTGCCGAAAGGGCAGATGGAGGCGGCGCGGGCTCTGGGGCATAGCTACCTTGGGGCCATGCGCTTGGTGATCCTTCCGCAAGCGCTTTACAACATGCTGCCGAGCATGCTGGCGCAGTTCGTCTCGACCATCAAGGAAACAACGCTCGGCTATGTGATCAATGTGCCAGAGCTGACCTTCGCGGCCAATCAGATCAACAATGCGCTGCTGACCAAGCCCTTCCATGTCTTCTTCCTGCTGGCGGTGATTTATTTCGTCGTGTGCTGGAGCTTGACGCGTGCAGCTCGCGAACTGGAGCTTCGAATCGCGGCCAAGCGGGCAGGGAAAGCCTCCACTCGGACATCGATTGCTCCCCAGCCGTTGGCCGTTGAACCATAAGTGCTCACTAATTGAGTCATCGACATGATCAAGTTCTCTAATGTCTGCAAATGGTACGGCGACTACTGTGCCTTGAACAATATCAACGCGGAGGTCAAGAAGGGTGAAGTCGTTGTCGTCTGCGGGCCTTCAGGCTCTGGCAAGTCTACCCTCATCCGCACGGTTAACCGGTTGGAGGAAATCAGGTCCGGCGAGATACTGTTCGACGGAAATAACGTACATGCGCCAATGAGTAGCGACGCGCTCAACAAGGTGCGCAGCCATATTGGCTTTGTGTTCCAGAGCTTCAACCTCTTTCCCCATCTGTCGGTGCTCGAGAACATCGTGCTGTCGCCCATGCGAGTACGCGGGGTCCGTCGCGCCGAGGCTCGGGACAAGGCGATGCAGCTGCTGGAACGGGTTGGCCTGGCAAACAAGGCTGACGCCTATCCGACGCAGCTCTCCGGTGGCCAGCAGCAGCGAGTGGCCATTGCACGGGCCCTGGCAATGGAACCACCCGCCATGCTGTTCGACGAGCCGACCAGCGCGCTCGACCCGGAGATGGTCGGCGAGGTGCTGGCCGTGATGCGTAGTCTGGCAAACGAAGGCATGACCATGATGTGCGTGACGCACGAAATGAACTTCGCACGAGAGGTCGCCGACCGCGTGTGGTTCATGGACGCCGGTTCCATCCTGGAAGTCGCCGAGCCGAATGCCTTCTTTCGTGACCCGCAGCACCCCCGCGCAAAACGCTTTTTGTCGGACCTGCGCTCGCATTGAATCATCCCTGTTCCCTAATATTTAGGAGTCTGATATGTCGGTTTATTCCACCGCTGCACGCCTGGCTGTCCTCGCCTGCCTGGGCACTGCTCCTTTTGCGGCCTTGGCCGACCAATGGGCGGAGATACAGAAGAACAAGGAGTTGCGTTGTGGCACCTTCGCCGATGTGCCTCCATTCGCTGCACCGGATCCGAAAACCCGGGAGATGGTGGGTTTTGACGTTGAGATGTGCCAAACGCTGGCAAAGCACCTGGGTGTGGTAGCCAAGATCACCCCATTGTCGGTCGAGGCACGCGTGCCCGAAGTCAAGATGGGCCGGGTCGACGTGACGGTGGCGAACCTGGCCTACACGCTCGGTCGTGCGGAGCAGATCCAATTCAGCGATCCTTACTACCTCGCCAAGGAAATGCTAGCCGTGAAGGCTAGCGATCCGGGCACGAGCAAGGCCGACTACAAGGGAAAGCGCCTGGCGGCGGCCAAAGGTTCGACGTCCGAATTGTCGATCAAGATGAACGGGTCGGACCCGGTGACCTTCCAGGATACGGGCTCCGCCTATATGGCTGTGCAGCAGGGCAAGGCATTGGGCATCGTGTCCAACACGATGACGGTCACGAAGCTGGTGAATCAGTCGAAGAGCGGTGGGATCGAGCTGAAGATGATCGCCGAGCCAATGACCTATCAGCCGATCGGCGTGGGTATGAAGAAGGGCGAACCGGTGCTGCTGGCCAAGGTGAACGAGGCGTTGCTGGCCATGGACAAGGCAGGCGAGATCAACCAGCTCTGGAACAAGTGGCTGGGCCCTAACACCGAATACAAGATGGTGCGTGAAGACAAGGTCGTCCCCTTGAGCGAACTGAAATTCACGCCCATTCCTTGAAATCACTTTCGACGCTGAAGTCCCGCTTATCTCTATGACGAACGATGCTACCGATAAGGACCGCCCCCTCGTTGAGGACATTCGCTTGCTGGGGCGTATCCTGGGCGAGGTGCTCCGCGCGCAGGAGGGCAAGGAGGTCTACGATCTGGTGGAAGGGGTGCGCCAGCTCTCGGTGGCATATCGGCTCAAGCGTGACGAAGGCGCCGGCAAAGGGCTCGACCAATTATTGAAGAGCCTCTCCAACGAACAGATGCTGAGCGTGATCCGCGCATTCAGCTACTTCTCGCACCTGGCCAACATTGCGGAGGACCAGCACCATGTGCGCCGTCGCGATGTTCATGAGCGCCGGGGCGACTTGCAGACTGGCTCCCTTGCCCTGAGCTTCAAGCGCCTTGCCCAGGCCGATCTGCGCGCCGCCGACATTGCGAGCATGCTGAACCGGGCCTACATTTCGCCGGTGCTTACCGCGCATCCAAGCGAGGTGCAGCGCAAGAGCATCCTGGATGCCGAGCGCGCCATCGCCGACCTGGTCAGGGAGCGAGACCAGCTGCACATCGAGGCTCAGCGTGACGACAACGAGGAACGCCTGAGGGCAAGGGTGACGCAACTCTGGCAGACGCGGATGTTGCGCTATACCAAGCTCACCGTTGCGGATGAGATCGAGAACGCGCTGGGCTACTACCGCTCCACCTTCCTGCTTCAGATTCCGCGGCTTTATCGCAGCATCGAGAAGGCGCTGCCCGGCCAGGATATCGCCACCTTTTTCCGCATGGGCAACTGGATCGGTGGCGACCGGGATGGCAATCCGTTCGTCAATGCGGAGACGCTTCGCTATGCACTATCGCGGCAATCCGAGACCGCCTTGCGCCACTACCTGACGGAAGTGCACTTGCTTGGCGCCGAACTATCGATGTCCGACATGCTGGTGGCGGTGACGGACGAGATGGCGGCGCTTGCCCAGCGCTCCGGGGACCAAAACCCGCACCGCAACGATGAACCCTACCGGCGCGCCTTGGCGGGCATGTATTCTCGCTTGGCCGCGACCCTGCGGGAGCGCACCGGCACCGAAGCACTACGCCACGCTCTGCCGCCCCAGAACCCCTATGCCGGCGCCGAGGATTTCCTGGCTGACTTGCGGATCATCGAGTCCTCGCTGCGCGATCATCGGGGCGAGGCATTGATCGCGGCCCGCCTGGCGCCGCTGATGCGCGCTGTGAAGGTCTTCGGTTTCCACCTGGCCACAGTCGACCTGCGGCAGAGTTCCGAGCAACACGAAGCCGTGCTTGCGGAACTCCTCAAGGTGGCCCAGGTGGAGAGCGATTACCTGGCGCTCGACGAGACCTCCCGCCGTATATTGCTCCTGCGGCTGCTGAAGGAGGCTCGGCCGCTACGGGTGTTGGGCGCGCAATACTCGGACCTGGTTCGATCCGAACTTGCGGTTTTTGAAGCCGCCGGCGAGATTCTGGCGCGGTACGGCCGCCCAGCAATCCGGCACTACATCATCTCGCATACCAGGGACGTCAGCGACCTGCTGGAGGTGTTGCTGCTACAGAAGGAAGCGGGGCTGATGCGCGGAGGGCTCGATAGTCCGACGGCAACTTGTGACCTCATCGTAACGCCGCTGTTCGAGACGATTGCTGACCTGCGCAATGCGGCTTCCATCATGCGGGCCTTCTATGCGTTGCCTGGTGTCACTGACCTGGTGAAGCGTTCCGGGGCCGAGCAGGACATCATGCTGGGATACAGCGACAGCAACAAAGACGGTGGCTTTTTCACCAGCAACTGGGAGCTATACACGGCGGAATTGGCATTGGTGGAGCATTTCGATGCCCTGAAGGCAATGCACGGGATCACGCTGCGGCTTTTTCACGGCCGTGGCGGTACGGTGGGCCGTGGCGGCGGGCCACAGTACCAGGCCATTCTGGCTCAGCCGCCTGGCACGGTAGGCGGCCAGATACGATTGACGGAGCAGGGTGAGGTGATCGCTTCCAAGTACACCAATCCGGAGATCGGCATACGCAACCTGGAAACCCTGGTAGCCGCCACCATGGAGGCGACACTTTTACCGACTTCAAAGGGCCCGCCCACGATCTTCCTGCAGGCCGCGGCCGCGATATCTGAAGCCAGCATGATGGCCTACAGAAAGCTGGTCTATGAAACCCCTGGCTTTTCTGACTACTTTTTCACCGCGACGCCAATCCGGGAGATATCCGATCTCAACATTGGCTCACGGCCAGCCTCCCGTAAGGCAAGTTGGACGATTGAGGATTTGCGTGCCATCCCGTGGGGCTTCAGTTGGGGCCAGTGCCGTGTTGCGATACCGGGCTGGTACGGGTTTGGGAGCGGGATTGACCGCTACCTGGGAGACTTGGGCAGCAATGGCTATGCCGATCGTTTATCGCTGCTTCGGCGCATGGAGGCAGAATGGCCGTTCTTTCGCACCATGCTTTCCAACCTGGACATGGTGCTGGCCAAAACGGACCTCGGCATCGCATCCCGATACGCGGAGTTGGTCGAGGACCAGCATCTGGGTCAGACGATCTTCGGGCTGATCCAGGACGAGTACGCACGCACTGGGCAGGCGCTATATCAAATTACCGGTGAAGAGCGGCGCCTGTCCGATAATCCCACGTTGGCGCGCTCGATCGAGCACCGTTTCCCCTACCTCGATCCGCTTAATCACCTGCAGGTGGAGCTGATGCGACGATATCGGAACAGTGTGGATGGCGATCCCGCGAACGAGCGAGTGCAACGTGGCATTCATCTGTCAATCAATGGCGTGGCCGCAGGCCTGCGCAACACTGGGTGACCGAGGCGTGCGCGGGGCGCCGTGCGCATCTTCTTATTGCGCCGCTCCCCGACACGATGCGTACTGCGATTCAATGTGCGCGCGATGCGCTCACCGCGCAACCGCAAGATCATGCGGGCCACGCGAGAAATCGCACACAAGCCTGCTGACCTCGGCAATGACATCCAGCGCCGCGCTGAAGGCATCGTCCCGGTACACGGCGGAATAAACCAGCGGCGGCGGCATGGGGTCGCTTTTCACCACGCGCAAGAGCCCTTGCTCGATATCGGCGGCAAAGTAGTCCAGCGCAAGCTGGCTGATGCCGAGTCCTTCGATGGTCAGCGCTCTTAATACGGTCAGGCTGTTGGTCGCAAATACCTTCTTGAACTTGAATCCATGCTCGCGGCGCCAGGCGCCGTAAAAGGTGTTCTTCGCGGACCCGATGGATTGCTCCAGCACTGGATACTGGGCAAATTCTTCCGGCTGCAGCGGCCTGTCGGGTAGCGCGAGGGTAGGGCTTGCCATCCACAGGTCTTCCACGCGGCCCACCTCCACCGTCTTGTAGGCTTCGCCCCAGAACGTGCCCGGCAGGATCGCCAGGTCGATCTTGTTTGCCTCCAGGCTCTCGAACAGGTTCATGCCCGCATCGACCACGGGCTCCAATTGAAGCTCCGGATGCCGGTTCTTCAGTTCCTTGAGCAGCTTGGTCAGCCAGGTCAGTGCGATGAGCTCGGTGACACCGATCCGGTAGGTCCCGGTGAGCTTGTCGACCTGTCCCACCTCCGCATCGATCCGCTCGCGCAGCCGCATGGCTTCTTCGGCGAGGATCAGGAGCCGGCTTCCGGCATGCGTGGGCACGAGGCCCTTTGGCGTGCGATGGACGAGTTGCACGCCCAGGACCGCCTCCAGCTCTCCAACACGCTTGGACATGGCCGATTGCGTTGCGTGGAGCTTGGTGGCCGCTGAGCTGAAGGACGCATGCGTCACACAGAAGTAGAAGGCCTCGAGTTGCTTGAACGTGACAGACATTTGAATTCCGATGGTTCTGCGCGGCGACATATTCTCGCACCAACGATGCCATCCTCACGAAAAAATG
Source organism: Cupriavidus sp. CuC1 (assembly GCF_044627735.1). NCBI lineage: Bacteria > Pseudomonadati > Pseudomonadota > Betaproteobacteria > Burkholderiales > Burkholderiaceae > Cupriavidus > Cupriavidus sp. CuC1. The sequence goes on from NZ_JBIUHC010000035.1 coordinate 29,531, forward strand.
GAATACCTGCGCAATCCGATTTCTCGTTTTGCCGGAGCGCCGGGGTGGCGGATACTTTTCTCCCAAGATCCTTTCCATGGCGACGCTTCATGCTCCAGCTCACCGACAGACTTAACCGAATCAAGCCCTCTCCCAGCTCCATGGCGGGACAACGCGTGCGCGAGCTGCGCGCGGCGGGACGCGACGTGATCGGCCTCACTGCCGGCGAGCCGGACTTCGAGACGCCGGCTCACATCCGGGAGGCAGCCTGGGCCGCGATGAACGCCGGCAAGACGCGCTACACCGATGTGGGCGGCACCGCCGAGCTGCGCCACGCCGTCGCGCAAAAATTCAAGCGGGAGAACGGGCTCGACTATGCGGCCAGCGAGATCATCGTCAGCACCGGCGCCAAGCAGGTCATCTTCAATGCGCTCATGTGCACGGTGCAGCAGGGCGACGAGGTCATCGTGCCCGCGCCATACTGGGTGTCGTACCCGGATATCACGTTGTTTGCCGGTGGCGTCCCGGTGTTCGTGGCGTGCCAGCCGGAGAACGGGTTCAAGCTCACGCCCGAGGATCTCGAGCGGGCCATCTCCGCGCGGACCCGCTGGCTGATCCTCAATTCGCCGAACAACCCCAGCGGTGCCGCCTATACCCGCGCGGAGCTGGTCGCCATTGCCGAGGTCCTGGAGCGTCACCCGCACGTCTGGGTGATGACGGATGACATCTACGAGCACCTCACCTACGACAACGCCACCTTTGTCACGCTGGTGCAAGCCGCTCCTTCATTGAAGGCGCGCACGCTGACCATCAACGGCGTCTCGAAGGCTTACGCGATGACGGGCTGGCGCATCGGCTACGCCGGCGCGCCGGCGCCGCTCATCAAGGCGATGGTGAAACTGCAATCGCAAAGCACCTCCGGCGCCAATTCGGTGGCGCAGGCCGCGGCGATCGCTGCGCTGGATGGCCCGCAGGATTTCATCGCGGCCAACAAGGCGGTCTTCCAGGCGCGCCGGGACAGGGTCGTTGCTGCGCTCGGGCAGGTCGACGGCATTCACTGCCAGGCGCCGGCCGGCGCATTCTATGTCTTTGCGTCGTGCGCATCGCTGATCGGCGCGCGCACGCCGCGCGGCACGGTGATCCGGTCCAGCGACGACTGGGTCAACTGGTTGCTGGACTCGCAGGACCTCGCGGTACTGCAGGGTTCCGCCTATGGCGTCGATACGCATTTCCGGCTTTCGTTTGCCGCCAGCATGGCGCAGCTGGACGAGGGCTGCCGCCGGATCGAGGCTGCAGCCGCAGCATTGATTCGCTAGGCATTGCACGACATTCCTTCCATCCATCCACCAGGGCGCACCATGAACTTTCTGCTGAAGTGTCTTCGCCTCGTCGCGGCGGGCTTGCCGCTGCTTGCCACGGCCGCCCATGGCGAGCCCGCGTATCCCTCGAGGCCGATCCGCATCCTTGTGGGCTTTTCTCCTGGTGGCTCGAACGATATCGTCGCCCGCCTGCTGGCGCCCAAGCTGTCCGAGGTCCTGGGCCAGCAGGTGCTTATCGACAACCGCCCGGGCGCCGGCGGGAACATCGCTGCCGATACCATGCTGAAAGCCCCCGCCGATGGCCACACCCTGATGATCTGCACCACGGGGATGCTGTCCATCCAGCCGTCCTTGCAGAAGGTCAGCTACGATCCGCAGACCGACATCATTCCCGTGTCCCTGATTGCCAACACGCCGTACATCGCGCTGGTCAACGCAGCGCTGCCCATCCACAACGTCAAGGAACTGATTGCCTACGCCAAGGCCAATCCGGGCAAGCTGAACTTCGCTTCGTCCGGCAATGGCACGGCGGGCCACCTCGCTGGCGAAATGCTCAAGTTGCGCGCCGGCATCAACATCGTCCATGTGCCTTACAAGGGCACGGGCCAGGCCATGACGGACCTGCTCGGCGGCCAGGTCTCCCTGATCTTCGACCAGCCCATCAGTTCCCTGCCTTACGCGAAATCCGGAAAGCTGCGCGTGCTTGGCGTGGCGTCGCTGCAGCGCCTGCAGTCGCTGCCCGACGTGCCGACATTCGCGGAGTCTGGCGTACCCGGGTTTGACCCCGTGGCGTGGACCGGGCTTTGCGCGGCCAAGGGTACCCCCGCCAGCGTGGTCGCGCGCTTGCAGCACGACGTGGCGCAGGTGCTGCGCCAGCCGGAGATCGCACAGCGCCTGAGCCAGGACGGCATGGAGGTGGTTGGCAGCACGTCGGATAAATTCCGCGAGTTCCTGGTCTCGGATAAGCGCAAATGGGTCAGCGTGATCAAAGAAGCCAACGTCACGCTGAATTGATAGGAACCCGACATGGACAACGAGAGCAACCTGCCGGATATGGTCCGGGACTTCGAACGCGTTCGCCCGGACCTGATCGCGCAAGCATCTCGGTTCGCCGCCTCGATCTTCGCGGATGTGGCGGGGCGCCGCGGCGGCATGCACGGGCGCATCGCACCGCTCGATCGCGCGAGCCGCTTCTGCGGGCCCGCGCTCACGGTCGAAGTCCGGCCGGGCGACAACCTGATGATCCACGCCGCCATGGCGCTCGCAAAGCCTGGCGATGTGATCGTGGTGGACGGGAAGGGCGATCAGTCGTGCGCGCTGATGGGCAGCATCATGACGAACCAGTGCAAGGCGCTTGGCGTGGCAGCGGTGGTGCTGGACGCGGCATCGCGCGACGCCGACGAGATTGTCGAGCTGGGTTTTCCCATGTATTGCGTGGGCACGAATCCAAACGGTCCCACCAAGCTCGTACCCGGCCGCGTGAACCATCCGATTCAATGCGGGGGCGTCACCGTCAGGCCAGGGGACCTCGTCATCGGTGACGCCGACGGCGTGGTGGTGGTCGAGCGCGACAAGGTGGCTGGGCTGATCGGTCTGGCAGCAGAGAAAGTGGAGGCGGAGCGTAAGCGGATCGACGGCATCCGGTCCGGCCAGGCGTTGCGCCCCGCCTGGCTTGACACGTCCTTGCAGGTGGCGGGCGTGCTCAAGGCGGGCGAGGCGCTCTGATCGTAGTGGTCGGGCAGGGCCCGGTCCCCGGCCCTGACGCTTCCGATATAGATAAAATCAACAAGAATTGTTGTCAATATCTTTTTTGTTCAATTTGAGTACCCCACGTTGTCCCCACGCCATTGGCCATCTCCCTAGTAGACTAAATTACTTCCCTGCGTCATATTTCCTCTTAATACTTCCTTAAGTATTCACGCTATACCGTACGGCTTTAGTCAACACCCTAAAACGAGGGCTGGCCGAAATGACGTTGGACGCGCTCGCTGGTCCTGCAGTGGCATGGCTCTCGGCAGCATATGCCGTGGTGGCGGCATGGGTCAGCCGAAGGTCCTCGCCCGGCCCTATGGCCGCCGGGGTAGTCCCGGATAGTGCGAGCGTTCGCCCGGTGACCGTGCTCAAGCCGCTTTGCGGCGCCGAGCCCCGTCTCTACGAAAACCTTGCCACTTTGTGCCGACAACAGCACCCCGCCTACCAGATCGTGTTTGGTGTGCGTGCTGCCGACGATCCGGCCATCGGCGTGGTGGAGCGCTTGCGCGCCGATTTTCCCGCCTGCCAGATCGACCTGGTCATCGATCCACGGGTGCATGGCAGCAATCTCAAGGCCAGCAACCTGATCAATCTGTGCGCCAGCGCGCGTCACGCATGGCTGGTGGTCGCCGATAGCGACATTGCCGTGGCGCCGGACTATCTTGCCCGCGTCACCGCCCCCCTGGCCGATGCCCGGGTCGGTGTGGTGACTTGCCTGTATCGCGGCCAGCCGGTCGGCGGCTTCTGGTCGCGCCTGGGGGTCGGCTTCATCGATCAGTGGTTTGCGCCATCGGTGCGAGTCGCCCACGCGGGCGGCTCCCGCAGTTTTTCCTTTGGCGCCACGATTGCCCTGCGGCGTGACGCGCTGGCCGCAATTGGCGGGTTCGAAGCGCTCTCTAACCGGCTGGCCGACGATTTCTGGCTGGGCGAGCTGGTTCGGCGCCAGGGGCTGGATACGGTGCTGTCGGATGAGATGGTCAGCACCGATGTGACGGAATCCAGTCTTGCTGAGCTGTGGGCGCATGAATTGCGGTGGATGCGCACCATCCGCTCGCTGAACCCGGCTGGCTTCGCCTTCACCTTCATCACGTTCACCTGGCCAATGCTGGCGCTGGCCGCCTGGCTCTCGCCGCAGCCGCTTGTGCTGGCCGCGGTGCTGGTGGGCGGGTTGGCGCGCAGCATCCTGGCTGGCGGCCTCGGCGCCGCGCTGATGTCGCCGCTGCGCGATACGCTGCTGATTGTGGAGTGGGCCGTCGCCCTGGCCGGTTCGCAGGTGCGCTGGCGCGATCGGATATTGCCGGTGCGCGACCCTCCCACCCCCGACGCGCCGCCGCAGCCGCGCGCGCCGGTGGCGCGCGCGGGCATGGAACCTTACCAGGGTGCTGGCGCCACGCTTCGCCCCCTTCCCTTGATGACGGAGGGGACGGACAATGGCGTGCCGGAACGCTAGTCTTCCCTTTCGACAAACGGCTTGAATCCCCCGAGGCTGCTATGAAAACCTTGTTCCTCCAGGTGCCTTCCTTCGATGGCTTTGACGGCGGCGCTGGCTCGCGCTACCAGGCCAAGCGCGAGATCAAATCGTTCTGGTACCCGACGTGGCTGGCGCAGCCCGCCGCCTTGGTGCCGGGCAGCCGCGTGCTCGACGCGCCTGCCGACGGCCTGGGCGTGCAGGAAACGCTGGATATCGCCGCCGGCTATGAACTCGTCATCATCCACACCAGCACGCCGTCCTTTCCCACCGACGCCAAGTTCGCGGAGGAGCTCAAGGCTCGCCACCCTGGCGTGATGATCGGCATGGTAGGCGCCAAGCCCGCGGTCGATCCCAGCGGCACGCTCGGCGCCAGCCCCGCCATCGATTTCGTGTGCCGCGAGGAGTTCGACTACACCTGCCAGGAGGTGGCTGCCGGCAAGCCGCTCAAGGATGTGCTTGGCCTGAGCTACAAGCTGCCGGACGGCTCGCAGGAGCACAATGGCCCGCGCCCGATGATCGAGAACATGGACGAGCTGCCCTTCGTGGCGCCGGTCTACCAGCGCGACCTGAAGATCGACAACTACTTCATCGGCTACCTGAAGCACCCCTACGTCTCGATCTATACCGGGCGCGGCTGCCGCTCCAAGTGCACCTTCTGCCTGTGGCCGCAGACCGTGGGCGGGCACCGCTATCGCACGCGGTCCCCGGAGAACGTGATCGCCGAGGTCAAATGGATCAAGGAGAACATGCCCGAGGTCAAGGAGATCATGTTCGACGACGACACCTTCACGGATTTCAAGCCGCGCGTGGAAGAGATCGCGCGCGAGCTGGGCAAGCTGGGTGTGACGTGGTCCTGCAATGCCAAGGCCAACGTGCCCTACAGCACGCTCAAGATCATGAAGGAAAACGGCCTGCGCCTGCTGCTGGTGGGCTACGAGTCTGGCGACGACCAGATCCTGCTCAATATCAAGAAGGGCCTGCGCACGGATATCGCGCGCCGCTTCACCGAGGACTGCCGCAAGCTCGGCATCATCATCCACGGCACCTTCATCCTCGGCCTGCCGGGCGAGACGCGCGAGACCATCGCGAAAACCATCCAGTACGCCAAGGACCTCAACCCGCACACCATCCAGGTCTCGCTGGCCGCGCCGTATCCCGGCACCACGCTGTACCGGCAGGCGGTGGACAACGGCTGGCTGGAAGACAACAAGGTGATCAACCTGGTCAACGACAAGGGCGTGCAGCTCGCCGCGATCAGCTACCCGCACCTGTCCAAGGAAGAGATCTACCACGGCGTGGAGACCTTCTATAAGCGCTTCTATTTCCGTCCGGGCAAGATCTGGGAGATCGTGCGCGAGATGCTGGGCAGCTGGGACATGATGAAGCGCCGCCTGCGCGAAGGGGTGGAGTTCTTCCGCTTCCTGCGCTCGCATGAGGCCTGACCCTGGCGCGCGATCCTGTGGCGTCTGACCCTGCGGAGCGGCGTGCCCTGATCATCACCGCCGACGATTTCGGCCTGCATGGCGGCGTCAACGAAGCCGTGGAGCTGGCGCACCGCGACGGCGTGCTGAACGCCGCCAGCCTGATGGTGGGCGCGAGCGCGGCCGCCGACGCGGTGGCGCGCGCCAGGCGCCTGCCGCGCTTGCGCGTGGGCTTGCATGTGGTGCTGGCCGATGGCCCGGCCGTGCTGGCTCCGGCTGCCATCCCGGCGCTGGTGGATGCGCACGGCCGCTTCGGCTCGGCCATGGCGCGCGACGGCTTGCGCTTTTTCTTCCTGCCGCATGTGCGGCGCCAGCTGGCCGCGGAGATCCGCGCCCAGTTCGAGGCGTTCGCGGCCACCGGGCTGACGCTGGACCACGTGAACACGCACAAGCATTTCCACCTGCATCCCACCGTGCTGTCCCTGATCTTGCAGATCGGCCGCGAGTTCGGCCTGCACGCCATGCGCCTGCCCAGCGAGCCTGCGGCGCCGCTGCTGCTGCGGCCCTGGCTGGCCTTGCTGCGCAGGCGGCTGGACCTGGCCGGCATCGCCCACAACGACTACGTGCTTGGCATCGCCAATAGCGGCGGCATGGACGAAGCCGCCTTGCTGGCCGCGCTGGCTCAGCTGCCGGCGGGCGTGGGCGAGATCTACCTGCATCCCGGCGTGGTCTCCGGTGCCGAGGTGGCGCCCAGCATGCGTGGCTATCGCCATGCCGACGAGCTGGCCGCGCTGCTGTCGCCCCGCGTGCGCGAGGCGCTCGAGCGCGCCGGCGTGCGCCGCGGCGGCTTCACAGACATCTTTGGCGCGCCCGGCGCCCTGGCTCCCGCATGAAGCGCCTGATCTACCTGGCCGGCCTGCTCGGCATACTCGCCCTGACCGCGCTCGTGCTGCACCAAGGCGCGGCCGACATTGGCCGCATGGTTGGCCAGGCGGGCTGGGCGCTGCTGTTGCTCGTACCCTTTCACGGCCTGCCGCTGCTGCTGGACGCGCAAGGCTGGCGGGTCTTGCTGACCTCGGCCGATCCCGATGAGTCCGCCAGCCTTGCCTTCCTGTGGTGGGTGGCCACCGTGCGCGAGGCGGTCAACCGCCTGTTGCCTACGGTTGGCGTGGGTGGCGAGCTGGTTGGCATCCGCCTGAGCCGCCTGCGCATCGCGGATACCACTGCCGTGACCGCCAGCATCGTGGTGGAAGTCATGGTGACGCTGTTCGCGCAGTACCTGTTCTCCGCGCTCGGCGTGGTGCTGTTGCTGCTGGCACTTGGTAGTGGCGGCGGCCAGGCCTGGGCGGTGCTGGCCGGCTTGCTGCTGTCCTTGCCGGTGCCCGTGATGTTTGCGCTCTCGCTGCGCCACAGCGCGCTGTTCGAGCGGCTCGAAGGCGCCGCGCGGCGCTTGTTCGGGACAGACCACCGCTTGGTCGCCATGATCGATGGCGCGCGGCTGGACGCGCAGATCCGAGCCCTGAATGCGCGCCGCAGCGAACTGCTCGCCGCGCTGTGCTGGCAGTTCGCCGGCCTGGCGGTGGGCGCGGCGGAGGTCTGGTTCGCGCTATGGCTGCTGGGCCATCCCGTTCCGTTCTGGCAGGCGCTGGCCATCGAGTCGCTGACCCAGGCAGTGCGTCACGTGGCCTTCTTCGTGCCGGCCGGCCTTGGAGTGCAAGAGGCGGTAGTGATGCTGCTTGGCCACCTGCTAGGCGTCGATCCTCAGGTGGCGTTGTCGCTGGCGCTGGTCAAGCGCGCGCGCGAGGTGCTGTTCGGCATTCCGGCGCTGTTGTCCTGGCAGTGGCTGGAGCTGCGGCGCTGGCGGCGCGCAGCCGCGTAGCCGCCTGGTAGTGTAGTCGCGCAGTCGTGGCACGGTAGCAAAGCGCGCCGGTAGCATGCCTCCCATCAGGCCGCAGGCTCCGCGCTGGTTGCCCGCGACCGCCTGGCAAGCCAGCTGACGACCGGGCAAGGGGCTTAGCCCTTCACCAGGCCGCCATCCGCAATCAGGTTCTGGCCAGTGACGGCCCGCGCCCACTGCGACAGGAAGAACACCACGGCATCGGCGAATTCCTGCGACGCGGTCACGCGGCGTAGCGGCCAGGGGGGCACACCTACAGGTAGTGCCCCGACGGCTTACTTCAGGTCGCCGAACTTCTTGCCCTGCGCAACCAGGTCCTCCAGCAGCTTGGCCGGCTTGAAGTCCGCGCCGAGCGTAGTCTCGAAGTTCTTCATGGCTGCCAGCACCTTGTCCAGCCCGATCGTGTCCGCGTAGCACATCGGGCCGCCCCGGTACACCGGCCAGCCGTAGCCGTTCACCCAGACCACATCGATGTCGGAAGCGCGGATGGCCTTGCCTTCTTCCAGGATCTTCGCGCCTTCGTTGATCATCGGGTAGACGCAGCGCTCCAGGATCTCTTGCTCGGAGACCACGCGGCTGGTCTTGCCCTGCTTGGCGGCAAAGTCGCGGATGATCTGCTCGACCACGGGCGAGGGGATGGCATTGCGCTTCTCGTCGTAGTCGTAGTAGCCCGCGCCGGTCTTCTGGCCGCGCCGGTCCATCTCGCACAGGATCTCGCGCAGCGTGGAGCTGCTGGACTTCTCGCGGATCCAGCCCAGGTCCAGGCCGGCCAGGTCGCTCATGGCGAACGGGCCCATCGGGAAGCCGAAGTTGTACAGCACGCGGTCGATGTCCCACGGCAGCGCGCCTTCGAGCACGAGCTTCTGTGCTTCGCGCTGGCGTTGGGCGAGCATGCGGTTGCCGACAAAGCCCGGGCACACACCCACCAGCGCGGCGATCTTGCCGATCTTGCGGGCGAGCTCCATCGAGGTGCGGATGACGGGCTTGGCGGTCTTGTCGCCGCGCACCACTTCCAGCAGCTTCATGACGTTGGCCGGCGAGAAGAAATGCAGGCCGATCACGGATTCCGGGCGCGACGTGGCGCAGGCGATCTCGTTGACGTCGAGCGCGGAGGTGTTGGTGGCCAGGATGGCGCCCTGCTTCACGATCTTGTCGAGCTTGCCAAAGATGTCCTTCTTCACGTCCATGTTTTCATAGACGGCTTCGATCACCAGGTCGGCGTCGGCCAGCTGGCCGAGCTCCAGCGTCGGGGTCAGCAGCGCCATGCGCTTGTCGACATCGGCGGCGGTGATGCGGCCCTTCTTGGCGGTGTTGTCGTAGTTGGCGCGGATGGTGCGCACGCCGCGGTCCAGTGCTTCCTGCGCGGTTTCCACGATGACAACGGGAATGCCGGCATTGAGCATGTTCATGGCGATGCCGCCGCCCATGGTGCCCGCGCCGATGATGCCCACCTTCTTCACGTCGATGGTCGGCGTGTCGGCCGGCACGTCGGGCAGGTTCCAGACCTGGCGCGAGGCGAAGAAGTAATAGCGCTGCGCGGCGGATTGCGTGCCGTTCATCAACTCCATGAAGAGCTTGCGCTCTACCTTCATGCCTTCGTCGAACGGCAGGTTGACCGCGGCCTCGATGCAGCGGATGTTGTATTCGGGCGCGTCGAAGCCACGGAACTTGCGGGCGTTGGCGCGGCGGAACTCGGCGAACAGCTCCGGCTTGCCGCGCGCGGCTTCCACCTTTTCGTTGAGGTCGCGCACCTTGCGCAGCGGGCGCTGCTCGGCATTGACCTGCTTGACGAAGGCTATGGCGTCGGCGCGCAGCGCTGCGTCATCGGTCACCAGGTCGAACAGCCCCATCTCCGCGGCGGCGGCCGCACCGACGTGGGCGCCGGAGGTCACCATGTCGAGCGCCTTGGCGGGGCCGACGATGCGGGGCAGGCGTTGCGTGCCGCCGGCGCCGGGCAGCAGGCCGAGGTTGACTTCGGGCAGGCCGCATTTGGCCGACCGAGCCGCCACGCGATAGTGGCAGACCAGCGCGACTTCCAGCCCGCCGCCCAGCGCGGTGCCGTGGATGGCCGCGACCACGGGCTTGGGCGAGCCTTCGATCGCGGCTTGCACGTCGGCCAGCGACGGGCCAACCTGCGGCTTGCCGAACTCGGTGATGTCGGCGCCCGCGATAAAGGTCTTGCCCGCGCAGGTCAGGACGATGCCCTTGACGTTGCTGTCGGCGATGGCTAGCTTGACGCCATCGAGAATGCCGGCGCGGACCGCGGCGGACAAGGCGTTGACCGGCGGCGAGTTGAGCGTAAGGATGGCGATGTCGCCTTCAATGGCGAGATCTGCGACTGCGTTGATGGCGGTCATGCGTGTGGACTCCAGAATGTCGGTGTGTGAGTGTAGGCGGCTTGAAGCGAGCGCTATCGCCAGCCTCAGAAAATCTCGAACAGCCCGGCCGCGCCCATGCCGCCGCCGATGCACATCGTCACCACGCCGAACCTGGCGCCACGGCGCTTGCCTTCCAGCAGCAGGTGACCGCTCATGCGCGCGCCGGACATGCCGTAGGGATGGCCAATGGAGATCGCGCCACCGGAGACGTTCAGGCGCTCGTTCGGAATGCCCAGCGTGTCGCGGATATGCAGGACCTGGCTGGCGAACGCCTCGTTCAGCTCCCAGATGCCGATGTCGTTCATCGACAAGCCGTGCTGCTTGAGCAGCTTGGGAATGGCGAACACAGGGCCAATGCCCATCTCGTCCGGATCGCAGCCCGCGACGGCCATGCCGCGATATGCGCCCAGCGGCTGCAGGCCGCGGCGTTCCGCTTCCTTGGCTTCCATCAGCACCATGGCGGACGCGCCGTCGGACAACTGCGAGGCATTGCCGGCGGTGATGAAGCTGCCCTGCGCCACGCGCTGCCCGTTCTTGAACACCGGCTTGAGCGCCTGCAGGTCGGCCAGCGTGGTGCCGGGGCGGTTGCCTTCGTCCTTGGCCAGCGTGACCTGCTTCTCGCTCACGGCGCCGCTGACCTTGTCGGTGACCAGCATGGTGGTGGTGATCGGCACGATCTCCGCGTCGAAGCGGCCGGCTTCCTGCGCGGCGGCGGTGCGCTGCTGCGACTGCAGCGAGTACGCATCCTGGGCCTCGCGGCTCACGCCATAGCGCTGCGCCACGATCTCGGCGGTCTCCAGCATCGTCATGTAGATCTGCGGCAGGGTCTGCACCAACTGCGGATCCTGCGCGCGATAGCGGTTGATCTTGTCGTTCTGGACCAGCGAGATCGACTCCAGCCCGCCGCCCACGGTAACCTGCATGCCGTCGACGATGATCTGCTTGGCGGCCGTGGCAATCGCCATCAGCCCGGAGGCGCACTGGCGGTCCATCGACATCCCCGACACCGTGACGGGCAGCCCCGCGCGCAGCAGCGCCTGGCGCGCGACGTTGCCGCCGCTCGAGCCTTGCTGCACCGCGCAGCCCAGGATCACGTCGGCGATCTCCGCCGGATCGATGCCGGCGCGCTGCACGGCGTGCGCGATGGCGTGGGCGCCGAGTTCCTGCGCCTGCGTGTTGTTGAACGCGCCGCGATGGGCCTTGCCGATCGGCGTACGTGCGGTGGAAACGATGACGGCTTCACGCATTGGAATGCTCCTGCTGTGTTGGGATGGAATGCTTAACCATGGCGGTGCGAAACGTCCTTGGCGATGGCGAGGAATCGTTCCAGGTCATCGCGGATCTGCTTTTTGTTGTACTTGCCTACGCTGGTCTTGGGGATGTCCCGCGTGATGGCGACGAGCTTGGGCAGCATCCACTTGGTGATCTTGCCGGTATCGACGCCGTGTACCTTCAGGAAATCGATGACGCTGTCCTCGCTGGCCTCGAAGCCGGTGCGCACGCTGACCAGCGCCAGGGGCTTCTCGCCCCACACCGGGTCGGGCACGCCGACCACCGTCGCCTCGCGCACGAAATCCGCCATCGCGATCAGGTTCTCCAGCAGCACCGTGGGCACCATCTCCGCGCCGCTGCGGATCACGTCCTTCATGCGGTCGGCGATGGTGATATAGCCCTCGGCATCCACCTTGGCGATGTCGCCGGTATGCAGCCAGCCGTCCTGCCAGAGCTCCGCGCTTTTCTCGGGGTTGCGGTAGTACTGCTCGGTCGTCCAGGGCGCGCGCACCACGATCTCGCCAACCGTGTGGTCGTCCTGGGGCACCGGTTTGCCTGCGTTGTCCACGACCTCCACCTCCACGCCAAGGATCGGCAGCCCGGATTTGACCAGCACCGCATCGGTCTCGTCCCGGTCCAGGTGGACCATGGTCTTCTTGATGAACGAGCCGACGATGGTGGGCGCGGTCTCCGTCATGCCGTAGCCCGAGCTCATGCGGAAGGTGGGGATCAGGGCTTCCAGCTTGCGCTTGAGCCCGAGCGGCAGCGCGCCGCCGCCAACGCTCACGCGCACCAGGCTGCTGAGATCGTATTGCTTCAGGTCCGGGTATTCGAGCAGCATGGCAGCGATGGTCGCCACGATCCCTACCGAGGTCACCTTCTCGCGCTCCACCAGTTCGCAGAATCCCTGCACGGTAAAGGTGCCGTGCAGCACGATCTTCTGTGCGCTGTAGACGGCGACGAAGGGCTGGCCCCAGCCGTGGATGTGGAACATGGGGGTGTTCAGCAACGGCACCGCGCCTTCGCCCAGGCGCGTGCCGAGGCCGTCGGCGATATCATGGTCCGGCGTGTTGCCGATGGCGAGCTGCGCCATCATGTGGATCGTCAGCAGGTAGAGCTGGCGATGCGTGAAGGTGGCGCCCTTTGGCTGGCCCGTGGTGCCGGTGGTGTAGCACAGCGTGGCGTTGACGTCCTCGTGCAGCACGGGCCAGTCGATGGTCTCGGCCTGGCGGGCGATCAGCGTTTCGTACTCGACGATGTTGGGGATGCGGGTCGGCGGCAGGCCCGGCTTGTCCGACATATAGACCACCAGCTCGACCACATCCTTGATCTGGTCGTAGATGCCTTCGAGCAGCGGCATCAGCGTGTCGTCGACAAAGAGGATCTTGTCCTGCGCGTGCCGGATGGTGTAGACGATGTGCTGCGGAGAAAGCCGGACATTGATCGGGTGCAGCGTGGCGCCGATGCCTGTCACGCCGTAGTACAGCTCAAGGTGGCGGTGGGTGTTGAGCGCCATCGTGGCGATGCGCTCGCCAGGCTCCCCGGGCATGCCGGCGAGTACCTTGAGCTCGCCGCGCAGGCCGTTGGCCAGCTGCGCCACGCGCCGATACCACTGCATCCAGGTAAAGCGGAAATACGCCCCGGTGACGTGGTTGCGGTAGACGACACCGATCTCGTTGGGGTACATGCGCACCGGCCGCTTCATGATCGTGGTGAGCACAAGCGGGTAGTGCGTGCTGAATTCCGGGTAGGTCCTGGTTGTCATCCTGTCTCCTGATTATTCTCGTGAGCCTGGTGAGCCTGTACGCTTTTGGTTGGCGCTACTCGTTGCCCTCCCGCTGCGGCCGCGGGCGGCGGCGTGGCTCTTCCACCCGCAGGGCGAGCACAAAGGCGATGCTCATCACCACGATGGCCGCGACGAACACCAGCGAGAAACGCACCCCCTGGGCCAGCATGCCGCCGAGGATGGGCCCGCACGCCATCATCGCGTAGGTGGCTGTATCGGACACGGCCAGCAGCATGGGACGGTCGCGCCGGTTGCCGAACTCCAGCGCAAAGTTGTCCGCGGACAGGAAGTAGCCGCCAAAGCTGGCGCCCAGCCCGCAGAACACCAGCAGGAACGCGCCCAGGCCATTGCAAAGCAGCAGCGCGGCGGTGGACAGCACCCACAGCCCGATGCTGCACAGGAACACCAGCCGATATCCGTGGCGGTCGGCCAGGCGGCCCCAGATCAGGTTGCTGGTGGTCTGCGCCAGCAGGTAGGCAATGCTCAGGTAGCCAAGTGTGGCGCCAGAGAGCGGCAGATGGCTGCCAACGTAGATGGCGTAGAACGGCACCGCCATCATGCTGAACGCCACCAGCGCGCGGGCAACGAAGAAGCGCACGTAGTGCTTGTCCGCGCGCAGCAGCGCCGGGACTTCGCGCAGGCGCTTGCGAAAGCCCGATTGCACGCGCACATCGTGCAGCACCGGCTCGCGCATGCGGGTCAGCGCGGAGATGCCCAGGCTGGTGAGCACGAAGGCGGCGAGGAAGGTGGTGGCGTAGCCATTGCCGAACACATTGCCGCCCACCAGGAAGCGGCCGCCGAGATAGGCCACGGCGGCGGCGATCAGCCCGCCGAGGAAATTGCGCAACGCGCTCAGCGCGCCCCGTCGCCCCAGCGGAATGATCTTGGACGTGAGGTAGTTGAAGGTCACGTTCTGCACGCCGTTGAACAGGCCGAACAGCAGCAGGAACACGGTGGCGGCGGCCAGTGCGCCGTCGCCAGAAAGCAGGAAGGCGGACAAGCCCAGGCCGAGGATCTGCAGGCGCACCAGCCAGCCCACCAGGTAGATCAGCGGCATCACGCGCTGGCGATGCTCGATCTGCGTCGCGCCCCAGATGGAGGACATCGCCATGCCGGCGTACTGCGCGGACAGCACGCATCCCACCACCAGCTTAGAGCCGGACAGCAGGTAGATATAGGCCGGCACGAAGGTGGGGGCGGTAACCAGCCGGAAGCCGGTCATGCCCAGCATGCCGTGGATCAGGTAGGCCCGCGCGTTGCGCGGCAGGTGCTGCTTTACGTGGGCGTGGAAGTTGTGCTCCGCCAGCGCGTGCGCATAGCCATGTCCGGCATTTGTGCCGAGGGTGGCGTTCGCGGCGAGTTCCGCCTTCATGCCGGCGAGCCCCCGCGCACGGTCGCCTGGGATGCGTAGTGTTGCAGCGCCTGGCCCAGTTCCACCTTCTCCAGCGAAAGCAGTTCCGTCACCGCCTTCAGCCAATCCGGGCGCTCACGGGTGCAGATCGAGATCGGCTGCGGCGTGTCGGCATGCTGCGCGGCCAGCATCGCGTAGTTGGCCGCGTAGCTCGGCGGGCGTACGTCGGTCGCCAGGTCAGCAATGGCGTAAGGGTCGGGCGGCCCGGTGCGCGTGGTGTCGACCACCGGGATATACGGATTGCGCGCGGCGGTGCCGCCACCGGCCAGGCCGGGGCCGTCGCGCAGGATGGCGCCGCGCACCTGTTCCGGGCGCGCGCCGGCCAGCAGCAAGGCGATATAGCCACCCAGCCCGCGCCCCGCCACGGTCGACGGGCCCAGGTGCGCCAGCGCGATATCCGCGTCCGCCATCAGGAACTCGCAGCTGTAGCCGCCGCCGCGAGGCATGTCCGAGAGCCCGTGCCCGGTGAAATCCAGCGCGTGCACGGTGCCGGGCCAGCCGGCGTACTCCGCCGGCAGCGTGTCCGGCGAGCGCTCGCCAAGCCCGTGCAGCAACAGCAACGCGGGCCCGCTGCCAGGCTTGAGCGGATGCAGGGCAAGGCGCAGGCGATTGTGGCGCAGGTAGACGGTCATGAACGAAGGAAGGGCAGGACGAGCGCCGCGGTCTCGCGCGGGCGCTCGATATGGATGAAGTGCCCGGTGTCGGCCATTACCTGCACCTGGGTCGAGGGCGGGAAGTACGGCGCCAGGTCGGCCGCGGTGGCATCCCATCCCATGGGCTCGCGCTCGGTGCCGAAGATGGCCAGCATGGGAATGGGAAAGCCCGGCAGGCGGTCGGTCATCCAGCGCGCGCGCATGGGGCCAAAGCCGGAGGAGCCGATCACCGGGTCGAGCTTCCAGCGCCAGCCGTCCGCATCCTGGCGCGCGCCGAGCGCGGCCAGGTAGCACAGCCACGCATGGGCGAGCCGGGGGTTCATCCGGGCGCGCCGCTGGGCGAGATCTTCAAGGGTGCCGGGCTTGCGCGTGAGGCCCGGGCTTTGCCGGCGCGTATCGAGCCAGCGCGTGATGATGGGCGCGGTCATCGATTTCTTGTCGCGCACGGCGCTGTCCGCGTGCGGATTGCGAAAGGGCAGGCCATCGATGGCGACAAAGCGGGTGAACCGGTGCGGCAGCGCCTGGATGGCATGCACCAGCAACGAGCCGCCCTTGCTATGGCCGATTGCGATCAGCGGCGCGCGCGTGATCGAGTCGGCCACGGCCAGCAGGTCCCGTTCGTCCGCGACCCAGCTGTACAGGTCGGCATGCTCGGAGTCGCCGTGGCCGCGCTGGTCGTAAGACACCACGCGGTAGCCGGCATCGGCCAGCAGCGGCGCGAAGACATCGAAGGTGCGCGCGAAATCCATGGCGCCATGCACCAGCAGGACCGGCGTGGCGTCGATCGGGCCCCACTCATGGACGGCGATGCGGATGCCGTCCGCGCTGACGGCGCGCGAGCGATCCGGCGCCCGGGCGCCGGGGAAGGCAGGGATGGCACAGCGCGGCGCGCTGGTGGCTTCAGCCTCCACATTGTCTCCTGGTTGCGCCACGCGGGCGCCGACCGGCTTGGTGCTCTTGCCGGTTTAGTGGTTACGGTATGTTTTCGAGAATCCTATCACATCGGCGGAAAATGCTGGCAGTGCGCGCTTCTTGAGCTGCTTGCGGTGTTCTGTTGCCGTTTTAGGAAATGGAGTATTGACGTTGCGGGGTCGGGCTTATATAACGAAACCAAATCAAAACAAGACAAGCCAAAAACAGGAGGCAAGCGTGGATGACCTGGAAACCTTCCGGCAGGAGGTACGTGCCTGGCTGGAAGCGCAATGCCCGCCCGAAATGCGGCAGCCCGTGCGCAACGAAGACGACATCTGCTGGGGTGGGCGCAAGTTCCGCTTCCAGTCCGAGGCGCAGCGCCTCTGGCTCACGCGCATGGGCGAGAAGGGCTGGACGGTGCCGGAGTGGCCGCGCGAGTATGGCGGCGGCGGTCTCTCCCGCGAGCAGGCCAAGGTGCTGCGCCAGGAAATGCAAGCGCTCGGCTGCCGGGTGCCGCTGCAAAGCTTCGGCATCTGGATGCTTGGCCCGGCTTTGCTCAAGTTTGGCTCGCAGGCGCAGAAGCGCGAGCATCTGCCCAAGATCGCCCGTGGCGAGATCCGCTGGTGCCAGGGGTACTCGGAGCCCAACGCGGGGTCGGACCTGGCCTCGCTGCAAACGCGCGCCGACGAGCGCGGCGATCACTTTGTCGTCAATGGGCAGAAGGTGTGGACCTCATACGCCGACAAGGCGGACTGGATCTTTTGCCTGGTGCGTACCGACTTTTCGGCGCAGAAGCACACCGGCATCAGCTTCCTGCTGTTCGACATGGAAACGCCGGGCGTGACGGCGCGGCCCATCGTGTTGATCTCCGGCAAGTCGCCGTTCTGCGAGACCTTCTTTGACGATGTGGTGGTGCCGCGCGCCAACCTGGTGGGCGAGCAAAACGGCGGCTGGGCCATCGCCAAGTACCTGCTGACCTTTGAGCGCGAGATGATCAGCGGCATCGGCGGGCGCGGCCAGCGCCCGCCGATGGGCAAGCTTGCGCGCGACACGCTCGGCCAGAACGAGCGCGGCGAAGTCGACGCGCCGATGCTGCGCGCGCAGATCGCTACCTTCGAGATCGATGAAGCGGCGTTTGCGCTGGCGGGTGAGCGCGCGATGGACCTGGCCCGGCAGGGCGAGGGCATTGCCGCGTTCTCGTCGGTGCTGAAGTACTACGGGTCGGAGCTGAACAAGCGGCGCTATGAGTTGCTGATGTCGATTGGCGGCAGCGAGGCGCTGGAGTGGGAGAGCGAGCGCAGCAACGACGGCGCCACCGCGCGCGGCTGGCTGCGCAGCAAGGCCAACTCGATCGAGGGCGGCACGAGCGAAGTGCAGCTCAACATTGTTGCCAAGCGCTTGCTCGGCCTGCCCGGCGCCTGACACCCGTCTCGGTTGCGTCCACTGCGCGCCTCGACTCCACGCTTCAACGCTTCGGAACGACTATGGCAATCGTATTGAATCAGACCCAGGATATGCTGCGGGACAGCGCCCTGGCATTCCTGCGCGAAAGCGCACCCATCTCGATGTTGCGCAAGCTGCGCGACACGCGGGACGACACGGGCTTCTCGCCCGCCCTCTGGAAAGCGTTTGCCGAGCTGGGCTTTGCCGGCGTGCTGATCCCCGAGCAGTACGGTGGCAGCGAGCTCGGTGTGGTGGAGGCGGGCGTGCTCATGGAAGCGCTAGGCCGCACGCTGGCCCAGACGCCGTTCTTCTCCACCGCCTTGCTGGGCGCTTCGCTGATTGCCCGGGGCGGCAGCGCAGCGCAGAAGGCGCATTTCCTGCCGGCCATCGCGGCCGGCAAGCACCTCACGGCGCTGGCGATCGACGAAAGCGCCGCGCACCGCCCGGAGCGCCAGGCGCTCGCCGCAGTGCAACAGGACGGCGGGTTCGTGCTCAATGGCGCCAAGGTCTTCGTCATCGACGGGCATATCGCCGATACGCTGATCGTGGTGGGCCGCACCAGCGGCAATGCCAGCGACCGTGATGGCGTCACGCTCTTTCTGGTGCCGCGCGGTGCCGATGGCATTGTCGTGGAGCGCACCGTGATGGCGGACACCCGCAATGCAGCGCGCGTGCAGTTCCGGGAGGTGCGCGTGGCGGCGGACGCGGTGCTGGGCGAGCTCGGTGGTGGCGCGGCCATGCTTGAGCACGCGCTCGATATCGCCCGCGCGGCGCTGGCGTCCGAGCTCGTCGGCATTGCCGACGAAGCATTCGAGCGCACGTTGCAATACCTGAAAGAGCGCAAGCAGTTCGGCAAGGTCATCGGCGAGTTCCAGGCGCTGCAGCATCGCGCTGCCCACCTGTTTGGCGAGATCGAGATCACGCGCGCGGCGGTGCTGCGCAGCCAGCAGCTGCTCGACGATGGCCCGGCACAGCCCGTCGCGCTGGTGTCCGCCGCCAAGGCGCGCGCCGGCTCCACGGCGATGCTGGCGGTGCAGGAGGGCGTGCAGATGCACGGCGGCATCGGCATGACCGACGAGTTCGAGATCGGCTTCTACATGAAGCGCGCTTGCGCCGCGCAGATCCTGCTCGGCGACACCAACTTCCACGCCCAGCGTTGGGCGACCTTGCGCGGCTACTGAGCGCCGCGCCGCACCATCCCCAGCCGTTATTGCGGGCCTTCCACGCGCAGGCGTGGGGCCTGCGCTCGCCCTCGCGTTTGCGGCCGCTTGTTTGCGCTGCACAAGCAGCGCGCCACGGCGGCGCCGACCTAGGTAAATCCACTAGGCATTCAAGGGCTGGTTCGGTTGTCATGAATTAGAACTCTGGGTATGCTGAATGGGCTATCTGCACAAACAGCAGCTTGGTGGAAGGCTCTTAGGAAGTATTCCGAATTCTCACCAGATATCGCTTGATTTGCGCGTTAGGTGATTCTTATCCGATGCGTTGGGCGATCACAAGAAGCACCGAACAGGAGACGGCATGGTCGGGGCGACACTCTTTATCGTATCTGCGGTATCTTTTCCCAGGGCGCGTGGAATGACCTTGCCGGGCGTCACCGAGGCGGGCGCACCATGAGTGCCTACATCCTGCGCCGCCTGCTGGCGCTGCTGCCCACGCTCTTGTTTGCCAGCCTGATCGTCTTTGTGATCGTGCGCATGGTGCCGGGCGATGTGGTGGACCTGATGCTGAGCCAGAACGACATCAGCGCCGACACCAAGAGCCGCGAGGACCTGATCCGCGTGCTGGGCCTTGACCAGCCGATGTGGTTCCAGTACGTGCACTGGATCGGCAATATCGTATTGCACGGGGATCTTGGCCAGTCCCTGTGGCAGGGCGAGCCGGTGCTCAAGATGGTGTTGGCGCGCATGCCCGCCACCTTCTCCCTGGGGGTGCTTGCCCTGTTCGTGGCGCTGTCGGTAGCGCTGCCCGTGGGCGTGCTGTCGGCGATCCGGCAGGACACCGCGGCCGACCACGTGGCGCGCTCGTTTTCCATCCTGATGCTGGCGGTGCCCAGCTTCTGGATGGGCACGATGATCATGGTGTTTCCTTCCGTGTGGTGGGGCTGGTCGCCCGAGGTGCGCTACGTCCCCTTCCTGGAAGACCCGCTCCAGCACATCAGCAACATGCTGGTGCCCGCCATCATTCTTGGCATGGCGCTGTCGGCCGTCACCATGCGCATGACGCGCACGATGATGCTGGAGGTGCTGCGCCAGGACTACATCCGCACGGCATGGGCCAAAGGCTTGAACGAGCGCCTGGTGATCCTGCGCCATGCGCTGCGCAACGCGCTGATCCCGGTGGTGACGCTGATCGGCCTGCAGGCGCCGCTGCTGATCGGCGGGGCCGTGGTGATCGAGCAGATCTTCGCGCTGCCGGGCATGGGGCTGTTGCTGCTGGATGCGGTGAACCAGCGGGACTATCCCGTGATCACCGGCGTGTTCCTGGTGGTCGGCGTGGCTGTCATGCTCATCAACCTGCTCGTGGACCTGAGCTACGGGCTGTTCGACCCGAAAGTGAGGCACCGCTGATGGCACGTCCGATCGCAAACGCCCCGACACTCAAGACGGCGCAATCCGCGCAATCCGCGCAAGCAGTGCAGTCCACGTCCGGCCCTGGCCGGCTCGGGGCGGCCTTCGCGCTGGTGGGCCGCCTGTTCCGCGAGAAGCCGCTGGGCGCCGCCGGCGCGGTGATCTGCCTGATCTTCCTGTTCTGCGGTGTCTTTGCGGACTGGCTGGCGCCGTATGGCGTCAACGAGATCAGTATGATGAAGCGGCTGCAGCCACCCTCGTGGGCGCACCCCTTCGGCACCGACAACCTCGGACGCGACATGCTCTCGCGCTGCCTGTACGGCGCGCAGCTCTCGGTCATCATCGGGCTGTCGGCCGCCACGCTGGCCACCGCCATCTCGGTGCTGATCGGCATCCTGACCGGCTACCTGGGCGGAAAGTTCGACCTGATCGTGCAGCGCATGGTGGATGCGTGGATGAGCTTTCCCGACCTGGTGATCCTGATCGTGGTGGTGTCCGTGCTCGGCCCGGGCAGCTGGCAGATCATCGGCACGCTGGGCCTGCTGCTGGGCGTGGGCGGGTCGCGCATCATCCGCAGCGCGGTGGTCTCGGTGCGCGAGAACATGTATGTGCATGCCGCGCAGTCCATGGGCGCATCCACTGGCCGCATCCTGTGGCGCCACATCCTGCCCAACGTGCTGCCGCCCATCATCGTGCTGTTCACCACGCGCGTGGGCACCGCGATCCTGGCCGAGTCCGGCCTGTCCTTCCTCGGGCTGGGCGTGCCGCCGCCGGCGCCGACCTGGGGCGGCATGCTCTCGGGCAACGGCCGCACCTTCATGTTCCAGGGGCCCTGGCTGGCCTTGGCCCCCGGCATCTGCCTCACCGTTGTCGTCTATGCCATCAACGTCTACGGCGACGCGCTACGTGACCTGCTCGACCCGCGCATGCGCGGATCGCGATAACCAACAACGGACGACAACGATGGAGGGACGCGGCTTGAACCGGACTATATCTTCAGTGGTGGCGGGCATGGCACTGGCGCTTGGCGCCGGCGCGGCCTGCGCGCAGGCCGAAGCGCCGAAGTACGGCGGCAATCTCGAGATCGGCTCGATGTATCCCACCATCTCCGCCCTGTCCTGGGACCTGGCGGACTGGAACTGGAAGCAGAACTACGACACCGGCCAGGTCTACGAGCAGCTCTTCGTTGCTGATCTTTCCAAGGCGAAGCGCAATGGTGGCAAGTACGCGTTTCAGGCCGATGCGTGGCTCCCCGAGGATGCCATACGCGGCGAGCTGGCCGAGAGCTGGAAGTGGGTCGACCCGCTGACGCTCGAAGTCAAGTTGCGCAAGGGCGTGAAATTTCCCGCCAAGACGGGCGTGATGGACGAGCGCGAACTGGTGGCCGACGACGTGGTCTTCAGCTACAACCGCCAGAACACCAGCGCGAAGAAGATCCCCACGTACTACGACCACCTCACCAAGGTGGAGGCAACGGACAAGCACACCGTGGTATTCCGCTTCAATGAGTTCAACGCCGAATGGGATTACCGCTTCGGCTGGGGCTACTACTCCGGCATCATGCCCAAGGAAGTGGCGACCGCCGGGGCCGGCAACTGGAAGAACGTGAACGGCAGCGGGCCCTTCTTGCTGAGCAACTTCGTCCAGGGCACCGCCAGCACGTATACGAAGAACGAGCAGTACTGGGATAGCGACAAGGTTGGCGGCAAGGACTACAAGCTGCCCTTCGTCGACAAGGTGGTGCTGCGCACGGTCAAGGACGAGTCCACCCGCAACACCATGCTGCGCACCGGCAAGCTGGATGTGCTCGAATCTGTCCGCTGGACCGCGGTCGATGAGCTCAAGAAGAACGCGCCGGCGCTCAAGTGGTCGCGCTGGTTGTCGACCAATGGACAGTACGTGGCGCTGCGTGTCGATACCAAGCCGTTCAACGACCTGCGCGTGCGGCGCGCGCTGAACATGGCGGTCAACAAGCAGGAGATCGTCAAGCAGTTCTATGGCGGCAATGCCGAACTGTTCGCCTATCCGCAGCATCCGGATTACGCCGGCTACTTCGAGCCGCTGAGCGCCATGCCGGAGTCGGTGAAGGAGCTGTTCACCTACAACCCGGACAAGGCACGCAAGCTGCTGGCCGAGGCGGGATATGCGAAAGGCTTCACCTTCAAGGTGCAGGTATGCGCCTGCCAGCCGGAGCACCTGGAGCTGCTGCCGCTGATCGGCGCCTACCTGGAGCAGGTTGGCGTGCGCATCGAGATCCAGCCGATGGAGTACGGTGCGTTCCTGTCGGCCATGACCACCAAGACCAATGCGCCCGGCTACCTGATGAGCAACGGCCATACCAACCCGACCACCACGATCCGCAAGAGCTTCGTGAAGGGCCAGGTCTGGAACGCCGCGCAGTGGGGCGACCCCAAGTACGAGCAGCGCGTGAATGAAGCCTTCCAGATGCGCGACCTCGGCCGCCGGCAGGAGGCCTTGCGCTCGCTCACGCGCGATGTGCTCGCGGATGCGCCGTATATCTGGCTGCCGACCCCTTACGTGTACACCGCATGGTGGCCCTGGGTGAAGAACTACAACGCCGAGCTGCGCGCGGGGGCGGTCCGTCCCGGCCCGATCTACGCACGGATGTGGGTCGACCAGGACATGAAGAAGAAGATGGGATTTTGATTCCCTTGCTCCATACAAGGAGGCCCGCATGACGCAACCCATCCTGCAGGTGAACCAGCTGACCACGCGCTTTCGCACCGACCGCGGCGTGGTCACGGCGGTGGACCAGGTCTCGTTCGACGTCGCCCCCGGTGAGACGCTGGCCATCGTCGGCGAGTCCGGCTCGGGCAAGAGCGTGACCGCGCTGTCCATCCTGGGCCTGATTCCCAGCCCGGCGGGGCGCATCGAATCGGGCGAGATCCTCTTCGATGGCCAGGACCTGCTCAAGCTGAGCCCGGCGCGCATGCGGGCGATTCGCGGCAACCGGATCGCGATGATCTTCCAGGAGCCGATGTCGTCGATGAACCCGGCGCTGACGGTTGGCAAGCAGATCGCCGAGCCGATCAACTTGCACCAGGGCATGCCGTGGAAGACCGCCCTCGGCATTGCCGGCGAGCTGCTTGGCAAGGTACAGATCCCCGAGCCGCAGAGCCGGCTGGGCGCCTATCCGCACCAGTTCTCCGGCGGCATGCGCCAGCGCGCCATGATCGCCATGGCGCTGGCCTGCAAGCCGCAACTGATCATCGCCGACGAACCCACCACCGCGCTCGATGTCACGGTGCAGGCGCAGATCCTCGATTTGCTCAAGGACCTCGCCAGCCAGTCCGATACGGCGCTCGTGCTGATTACGCACGACCTGGGCGTGGTGGCCCGCTATGCCGATCGCGTGGCCGTGATGTACGGCGGCCGCATGGTGGAGACCGCCACGGCGCGCGAGCTCTATGGCCATCCCGCGCACCCGTACACGCGCGGGCTGATGGCCTCGGTGCCGCGCATCGACGGCGATACCCACCAGCCGCTGGTGCCCATCGACGGCCAGCCGCCGGACCTCACGGCGCTGCCCCCGGGCTGCGCCTTCATGCCGCGGTGCAAGCTCGCAACCGATCAATGCGGCCAGTCGCGCCCCGCGCTGCGCGCCGTGCGCCCGAACCACTTCAAGGCATGCTTCCTCCATGACCATGACCACCACTGAGGCGCAGGCCGAGTCCGCCGCCTCCACCGCCTCCGCCGCGCGCCAGCACGGCAAGATCGGCGACGAGATCCTGCGCGTCGAGAACCTCAAGGTTCATTTCCCCGTCACCAAGGGCGTCTTCATCAAACGGCAGGTGGGCTCGGTCAAGGCGGTGGACGGCGTGTCGTTCACGCTCAAGCGCGGGGAGACACTGGGCCTGGTCGGCGAGAGCGGCTGTGGCAAGTCCACGACCGGCCTCGCCATCATCAAGATGCTGGCCGCCAGCGGCGGGCGGATCGCCTTTGACGGCGACGATTTCTCCACCTTCAGCAAGGCGCAGGAAAAGCACTTCCGCCGCAGCGTGCAGATGGTCTACCAGGATCCGTTCGGTTCGCTGAATCCGCGCATGAAGGTCTGCGACATCATCGGCGAGCCGCTCGAAGTGCACGGCATGGCCAATGACCGTGAGCGCTATCGCGCCCGCATCGCCGAGCTGCTGCAGATGGTCGGCCTGCTGCCCTATATGGCGGACCGCTATCCGCACGAGTTCTCCGGCGGCCAAAGGCAGCGCATCGGCATTGCGCGCGCATTGGCGGTCGAGCCGAGCCTCATCGTTTGCGATGAACCGGTTTCCGCGCTGGACGTATCGATCCAGGCGCAGGTGGTCAATGTGTTCATGGAGCTGCAGCGGCGCCTCGGATTGACTTATGTCTTCATTGCGCACGACCTGGCGGTGGTGCGGCATATCAGCGACCGCATCGCCGTCATGTACCTCGGCCGCATCGTCGAGATCGCGAGCCGCGATGCGCTATATGCCAATCCTCGGCATCCTTATACTCAAGCGCTGTTGTCGGCGGTGCCGGTGGCCAGCGTCGAGGCTGAGGAGAAGCGGCAGCGCATCGTGTTGAAGGGCGAGGTGCCCAGTCCCTTGAATCCGCCATCCGGGTGTCGTTTTCATCCGCGCTGCGCGCGGGCTGTTGGGCGTTGCCGGGTGGAGGATCCGGTGTTGAGGGGGAGGGGGGATGGGGGGATGGTGGCATGTCATTTGGAAGTTTAGGGTTTGGGAGTGTTTTTTGCGCTTCTAGCCCCGCTGACGCGGGGTGTTGCTTGTGGGTGGGGTTTTGAGGCTTCTAGCTGCTGATGCAGAATAGCGTGAGTGGGTGATGTTTTAGCGCTTCTAGCTGCTGTCGCGGCTGTACGGTGTTGCCGTTTTAGAACGTGTGAGATGTCACTTTTCTTTACTCGTAAAGAAAAGTAACCAAAAGAAAGCGATCCTTGCAGGAGGCTGGCGTGGCGTCATTGGGGACCCCAATGATTTCGTCGTACGGGTTCGTCGTACGGCCCTGGGTGCTAATGGACTCGTGCCGTTACCAGTTTAGATCACCACGACCCTGCCCATGCCCAGAGATTCGTGGTGGTCCCCCCGGTAGCGGCCACCACGAATTTCAGGCCGTCTGTCGCTCGCGGAGTCACCGGCCACGAAGTTGCAAGCGTCCCGTTTGCGTCGTGGGCGCGGTGGCACCGAAAAAATAATTCCGAGGAGATTACCACCGCGCCCACCCCACCACGAAACCATCACGGCGTGATATATCGTGGCGCTTTGCGCCGGTACCGGCAGATGGGTGAATGGGCAGGGATGCTGCTACCGGGGGCCTCACCACGAAACCAGCGTCATTGACAGGATCGTGGCCATTCAAACCGGTAACGGCATGAGTCAATTAAAACCCGGGGCCTGACGACGAAACCACCGGGCTACGTAACCCCAATAAGCCAGCCTCCTGCAAGGATCGCTTTCTTTTGGTTACTTTTCTTTACGAGTAAAGAAAAGTGACATCTCACACGTTCTAAAACGGCAACACCGCCCAGCCGCGACAGCAGCTAGAAGCGCCAAAACACGTCCAGCCCATCAACCATCAAAATCGCCCAGCCGCGACAGCAGCTAGAAGCACCAAAACCCCGCCCAGAAGAGATACTCCCCGCGTCAGCGGGGCCACAAGCCTACCAAATCCTCCAACTCATCAGCCCCCAATATCCCCCCCATTATCCCCATAAACAAAGGCCGAACAAACAAATCCGCCGCATTCTCCCCAGACGCATCCGGCACCCACCTCTTCAACTCCACCGCCGCATTGATCATCCCATTCACCTGCAACGCTGCAACCGTCTGATCCAACGCCCGGATCGACCCATCCTGCATGCCCTGCACCAGGAACCGCACAAACCGCGCCGACAGCCGGTTCATCGTCAGCATCTTCTCCTTGCGCATCTCCTCAGGCAGCGCGCCGTAGATGGTCAGCCGCAGTAGCGGCCCCTGGCTGGAGAACTGATAGCTGACCAGCGCGCGCGCGATCGCGCAGAGTTTGTCCCAGCCGGTGCCGGGGCCTTCTTCCACCTTGGTCTGCGCGTCCCGGATCACCGAGAACATGCGGTCGAAGCAGGCGGAGATCAGGTCGTCCTTGTTCTCGTTGTGGTGATAGAAGGATCCCTTGGTGAGGTTGAGCCGCGCGGAGATGCGGTCGGCGGAAGCGCCGCGATAGCCCAGCTCGTTGAGCAGTTCCGTGGCGGCGCGCAGGAAGGCTTCCTGGGTGGTATCCGCGACGGCAGGGGGCGGCGTTCCGGTGGTGGTGCTGTCCCATCTGGTTGACGGCGATGCAAGTCCGTTGAGCAGGATATCCACGACCGTGTCCGCTACCTTCGGATAGTCCTCCGGCTCGTAGCGCTCCACCCAGGTCATCGCGCCGCTGGTCAGCGACAGCAGCAAGTGCGCCGCCGCGCTCAGGGCACTGCGTTGCGCGGGGTCCTTGGGCGTATCGCTGCGCAACACCTTGCGGATGCGCCGGAACATGTCCGTGTAGGCCGCGAAGGCGACATCCGCGTGGGTGTCGGGCAGCGAGCGGATTTCGCGAAAGCTCATCAGCTCGGGGCGCTCGCCCGTTGCCGTCTTGGCCAGCCGCTCGAAAAAAAGCGCGATGAAGCGGCGCACCCTGGCCTGCGGCAGCGGCTCGCCGGCCGTGGCGTCGGCGATGCCCGCGATTTCGTCGATGGTGCGCATCAGGCACGCCACCACAAGGTCTTCCTTCTTGCGGTAGTAGTAGGTGATGCTGTTGGTGCTCAGGCCGACTTCCTGCGCCACGTCCGAGAGCGTGGCGCCGCGCAAGCCCTTGCGGTTGAACAGCCGGGCAGCGGCGTCGAGGATCGCCTCGCGTTTCTCCACGTACCGGCGTGTCGGGCGGGCTTCCGCTGTTTCCTTGAGCATGAGGCGAGATATCTGCGATGGTTGGCCGGGAGCGCGGATTATAGAGGCGGCCGCACGGGTTGGGGCTGTGCCGAGTCTACCATCGCGCCGGCTTGGCTTTTCAGGTGCTTACCCGTTGCCCGGCTCCGCCCCGCTGCTGGGCACTTCCAGGCCATTGAGCACGGGTTCGATACGGTGCCACTGGGTGGCTTGCTGGAATGCGGCGCAGGCGCCAAGCAGGGTGCCCTCGGCCCAGGGCCTGCCGATCAGCTGCAAGCCTACGGGAAGGCCGTCAGGCGTGAATCCCACCGGCAGCGACACGGCAGGCAGGCCGAGATAGCTGATGCAGCGGTTGGCGCGCAGCAGCGAGGTCGTCACGCGCACCGCTTGCGCGGCGTCTTGCGCCACGGATGCGATCCGCGGCGTTGGCACGGCAACGCTGGGCGCCACCAGCACATCGCATGCCGAGAAGACGTGATCGACAAATGCCCGCAGCGCCAGCGGCCGGTAGGCCAGGGCGCGCGCGTAATCGTCGGGGCCGGCCGCCAGCGCCGTCTCCAGCCGCAGCCGCGTGGCATGGGCGAGGCGATCGGCGTGGCCACGCAGGCGCTTGCCGTGGAGCGCTATCGCTTCGCGCCACGTCACCACGGTGGCCGCCGCATCGCAGGCCTCGACCCCGGGCACGGTCTGCTCATGCAAGCGGGCGCCCAGCGACTCGAACGCTAGCAAGGCGCGGGCAATCACCGTGGCGCCGTCGTCATGCGCCACCTCGAAGAACGGGTGCCGGGCAATGCCGATGCGCAGGCCTGCCAGCGGGCTGCTGAGGCTGCTGACGCGGTCGAACGTGGTGGCCCGCGCGGCCGTTGGATCCAGCGCGTCGAGCACCGCCGCGCAATCCTTGGCGGTTCGGGCGATGATGCCGAGCGTGTCCTGCGACGGCGACAGCGGGACGGCGCCGCGCGTGGAGATGCGGCCCCATGTGGGTTTCAGGCCGACCACGCCGCACATCGATGCCGGGATGCGGATCGAGCCACCGGTGTCCGCCGCGATGGCGAACGGCGCCGCGTGCGCCGCGACCGCCGCCGCCGCGCCGCCCGACGAGCCGCCGGTGATGCAGCGCGGATCCCACGGGTTGCGGCAGTGGCCGTAGTGATCGTTCAGGCCGGTGGCGCCGTAGCTGAGTTCGTCGAGCGCAGTGGCGCCCAGGCCAATTGCGCCGGACAGGTGCAGGGCTTCGAGCACGGCCGCTGGCCGTCGAGCCGCCGCCGGATCGTCGATCAGGTCGTCGAACAACGAGCCCGCGCGCGGCGGCCGAGCGGGGTCGGCCAGTACATCCTTATGGGCGAACGGGATGCCCCAGAGGGGCGCCTGGGCAGCGCCGGCCGCGCTGTGCGTCTCCAGCTGGATGGCGCGGGCGAGCGCGCCTGCGTCGTCCAGCGCGGCAAAGCAATGCGTGGCGGCGTGCGCCGCCGCGGCCCGCCGCAGGCAGGCTTGCACCAGCGCGGTGGGTGACAGGCGCCGGTGGGCCAGCGCCATGCGCAACTCGGCGACGCTCAGGAGGGTGGGGTCGGTCATCGTCCTCCTGGCGCGGCGGCGCATGGCCTCAGCCAGTGCGTGTATGGCCGTGGCTGCGCTTGAAGATCAGCATCGCCCACCGGCAAGGCACGCACGGCTTGCAGCACCGGCGCGGCCGCAGCCGCGATCTCGCCGCAGCGGCGGCTATCGAGCCGCAGCCCGAGATCCGCCGCGCGCTGCGCCACCTGCGCCGCCAGTGCCGCGAGCTCAGACATGCCCATACTTGGCCAGCGCATCGGCCAGGCTGAGCCCTTGCTGCAGCTCCACGCGGATGCTGCGCTCCTGCTCGGTCAGGCGCTCCGCCTCGAGCAGCACGGTGTCCAGCACTTCGTGCGGGATCACCAGCACGCCGTCTTCGTCGCCCAGCACGAAGTCGCCCGGGCGCACCTGCACCCATTGCGAAGTCGCGCCGCGGATGCTCACGGGCACTTGCCATCCGTCGACCTTCCAGCGGGCAATCGACTGCACCGGCGTGCGGTAGCGCGCGAACACCGGGAAAGCCTGCTCGGCGATCCAGCGGATATCGCGAATGCCGCCATCGATCAGCGAGCCGACGCAGCCGCGCTCCTTCATGCCAATGGCGATCAGCTCGCCGAAGTAGCAGACGCCTTCGCCGTCGCCGCTCCAGACCGTGACATCGCCGGCGCACACGCCCGCGCAGGCCTTCATCTTGTCCGGGTCGCCACCGAGCGCGTATGGCGACATCTGGCCGCGGATGGTGTAGGCCCAGCCGGCCAGCTTGCCGCCGTTGGCGGGGAAAGGCGTAAAGGCGGACGAGAGCCCCTGGTCGAACAGGCCGAGCGTGTCGAGCACGTCGGCAACGTTGGAGGTGTCGACCGACAGGAATCGCTGGCGGATCGCTTCGCGCTCGGCGGCGCTGCGGGCTACGTGGGTGGTTTCCATGCTGTGCTTCCTCGGGAGATAAGTGCTCAGATGCTCGGGATCATGCCGCCGTCGACGCGCACGACGGAGCCGGTGACAAAGGCGGCGCGCTCGCTGGCCAGGAAGGCCACCACGTCGCCATACTCCTCGGGCCGGCCGTAGCGCCCGGCGGGAATCGATCCGGTGCTGGCCGCCACGATGTCTTGATAGGTCTTGCCCTCGCGCCGGGCGCGGGCTTCGTCCAGCGCGCGGATGCGGTCCGTGGCGATGCGCCCGGGCAGCACCACGTTGACGCAGATGCCGTGGGCGGCCACCTCGTTGGCCAGCGTCTTCGACCAGCCCAGCAAGGCCATGCGCAACGTGTTGGACATGCCAAGGTTGGGAATCGGCGCGACCACGCCGGACGAGGTGCTGGTGATGATGCGGCCCCAGCCCTTGCGCTTCATCGCCGGCAGCAGCAGGTCCGTGAGATGCATCAGCGACAGCACCATCGATTCGAACTGCATGCGCCACTGCTCCGGCGCGACTTGCGCGGCCGTGGAAGGCGGCGGGCCGCCGGAGTTGTTGACCAGGATGTCCGGGTCGCCCAGTGCGCTCCTGACCTGCTCCACCATGGCCGTCACGCTCGCCAGGTCGGCAAGATCGGCGCGCACGCCGTATGCCTGCCCGCCGGCTGCGCGGATGCGGCCCACCGTGTCGTCCAGTGCCTCCTGGTTCTGGTCCGATACGGCAACCGCCGCCCCTTCCGCCGCGAGCGCCAGCGCGATGGCCGAGCCCAGCCCGCCGCCCGCCGACATGACCAGCGCGATGCGCCCCTTGATGCCTAGATCCATTGTCGATGCTCCTGTTTGGTCTTCTCTACTTGCGCTCAGGTGCCTACGCGCAGCGGGCTGCGCAGCTTGCGCAATACCGCCAGCACGCTTTGCGCGGTGATGCGGCCGGTCTTGGGGTTCTCTGTGGGAATGTTCTGGATGCTCATGGAGAACGACGCCGCATCCGAATCCACCACGATCTCGTGGGTGTTGCGGGTCAGCGCCGGGTCCGCCCAGATTTCCAGGTGGGTCTTGTCCGGGCCGACGCCGGCCAGCGCCAGCGCAACCACCACGTTGAGGTTGGCGGGGAAGCCCTTGGCGGCCTCGCGGGCGGTGCCGGAGAAGATCTGGATCGGCGCCGTCACGTCGTCGATATTGATGTTGTTCTCCACCAGGAACGGCGCCCCAACCAGGCCGCGCACCGGCTTGCGCGTGATCATGCGCACGGAGTGGATGACGCCCTCCGAAGCAGCGGTCACCGCGTCCAGGCCCAGCAGCGCGCCGGTCGGCACGATGATCTGGCCGCCATGCTCGCGTGCGAGGTCCACCAGGTCCATGCGGTCAAGCAGCGCCCCGCAGCTCAGCACGATCATCGTCTTGCCGGCGCGCAGCACTGGCTCGGCAATCTCGCCGACGAGCTCCGCCGGCGCGCATTCGATCACCACGTCCGCCAGGTCGGCCAGCTCGCCGAGCCCGACGATGGCAACCTCGTTGCGCAGGCCTTGCAGCGTTTGCGCCGCCTTCTGCTTGTCGCGCACCGCCACCGCGGCCAGCCGCAGGCCGAAGACGCCGGCATCGAGTTGCTTGACAAGCTTCTTGCCGACCGCGCCGAGCCCGGCGATGCCGACCCGCAGTTCCTTGTCGAATGACATTGTTTGATCTCCTTTTGATGATCTCGATGATCTTGTTGTGTGTCCGCGCTCAGGCGTCTTGCCCCGGCAGGCCGATGTAGTGCTGGGCGATAGCGCCCGTGGTGGTCAGCCAGATCTGGTCGCGATGGCGCAGGATGTGCTCCATCGCCCGGCGGAACTGCCGCAGCCGGTAGGGCTGGCCGACCAGGAAGGCGTGGATGGAAATGCCGTAGACGAGCGGCTGCTCCACGCTTTGCTCCAGCATCTCGTCGAAGTTGTCGATGATGATGTCGGCGAACTCGCTCGCCGTGGCATCGTGCAGCGCGATGGCGGGGATGTCGTTGACCTCGTGCGGGTAGGGGATGCTGAGCAGGCGGCCGCCGCGCGTGTCGATCCACACCGGCTGGTCATCCATCGGCCAGTCGAGGACGTAGCGGTAGCCGGCCTCTTGCAGCAGGTCGGGCGTGACGTTGCTGGGATTGACGCCGGGGCTGAGCCAGCCCGCGGGCGGCTTGCCCTCGTGGTGGGCGATGGCTTCGGTTACCTCGCGGATCAGCTCGCGCTCCTCGGCTTCGGAGAAATTGTTCTGCTGCTCCGAGTTGGTGCGGCCGTGGCCCAGGATTTCGTCGCCGCGCTTGCGCAGCGCGTCGATTACCTGCGGACAGTGCGCATAGCACTCGGAGTTGAGCAGCACCGACAGCGGGATGCCGAGCTTGTCGCACAGCGCGATGATGCGCCACACGCCAACCCGGTTGCCGTATTCGCGCCAGCCCCAGTTGTAGGTGTTGGGGTGCGGGATGCCGGGCGAGTAGGAGATGCCGCCGCCGGTGTTGTAGGCGAAGTGCTCCAGGTTCAGGCACAGATGCACCGCGAGGCGCTTGCCGCCGGGCCAGTCGAACTGCGGGCGTTCGACGATGGGTGAATAGGGAAATCTGTCGTGAGAAGCAAGCATGGCGTTATTGACCTGGCTGGATGAGTGAGTTTGCTGAGTGAGTTTGCGCAATGCGGAATCGGATGGCGCCGCTGCGTCATGGACGATAGTCCTTCGGCGCGGTCACCAGGGAAAGATCGAGCTTGGCGAGGTTGTCGCGCGTGGCCATGATGGACGGCGTGCGCACGACCGCTGTCGTGCTCTCCTTGCGGGCGGCGGCCACGGCCTGCCTGAGCGCCTCGCGGCCCTGCGTGACGATCTGCTGCACGGACGAGCAGGCCAGCTCGCCGCTGCGCAGCATCTGCTGCGCGGTGGGGCTGAGGTTGGAGGCGCTGATCTTGACGCTCTCGCGACGGGCGGACTTGACCGCCAGCGCCGCGCCCGCCGCCGAGTCATCCACCGCGGAGTAGATGCCGTTCATCTCGGGAAAGCGCTGCAGCCAGTCGTCCACCAGGTTGATGGCGCCGTTGCGCGTGACCGCGCTGCGCGACTCCGCCACCACCTTGATGCCGGGGTATTCCGCCTTGATGGTTTCCAGGAAACCCTGGCGCCGCAGGTCGGCCCAGGTCTGCCCTTGCTGCTGGGAGATCATGCCCACCGCGCCCTTGCCGTTGAGCGCCTTGCCAAGGCACTGCGCCTGCAGGCGGCCCATGTCGTAGTGGTCCGCGCTGATCCTGGAGGCCAGCTTGTCGCTGTTGGGCACGCTGGAGAGGCCCACCACCGGGATGCCCTTGCCAATGGCATGCTCCACCGCGCCGCGGATGGCATCGCCGTTGGTGGCGCCGACCACGATGGCGTCGACCTTGCGCTGTGCGAGGTCCTGCAATTGCGAGATCTGGATGTTGACGTTGGCATCGCCGCCCGCGTTGAGCTTGACCAGCGCAACGCCGAGCTTCTTCGCTTCATCCTCCACGCCGTAGGTCATCGAGATCCAGAACGACGATGACAAGTCCGGCGTGGCGTAGCCGATCGTCAGCGCCTTCTGCGCCATGGTTGGCCCGCACGCCAGCAGGGCGCCTGCCAGGGCGACGGCGGCCCGCAGCCGGGGAATGCTGATTCGCTTCATGATTCAAGCTCCTGTTCGATGTCGTTGCAGTGAAGGTAAGGATTCAGCCCTGGCGCGACCCCACCTTGCGCATCAGGTATTCGAGCAAGCCAGCGGATACGATGACCGCGCCCAGCACGATCTCGGAGGCAAAGGGCGAGGTGCCGAGCAGGTTCAGCCCATTGAGCAACGCCTGGATGAACAGCGTGCCCGCCATCACCTGCCACACGGCGCCCTTGCCGCCGCTGAGCGCCACGCCGCCGATCACGCACGCGGCAATGGCTTGCAGCTCCATGCCCGCGCCGTCGACCGCCACCGCGGCGCCGCTGCGCGCCAGCAGGAACACCGCCGCCAGCCCGGCCAATGCGCCGCACAGTCCATAAGCCAGCACACCGGCGGTGCGCACGGGCACCCCTACCAGCAAAGCCGCATCGGGATTGCTGCCGATCATGTAGAACCAGCGGCCTAGCGGCAGGCGCGTGCATAGCAGCCAGGCCAGCGCCGCTACCGGCGCGGCCAGCCACACCATCGCCGGCACGCCCAGCCATGCCGCGTAGGCCAGCGACTGGATCACCGTGCCCGGCGGCAGCGGCACCGCATCGGCGCCACCGGAGACGATGGTCGACACCCCGCGCACGATCAGCGTGGCGCCCAGCGTGACGACGATCGGCTCCATGCGGCGGCAGGCAATCAGGTAGCCATTGCAAAGCCCCACCGCCAGCCCGGCGCCAGTGCCTAGCAGGATGGCGGGTACTTCGCCGAACGGCGCGGCCGTCTGCGCGATCACGATGGACGACAGCACCGCCACGGCGCCCACCGAGATATCGAAGCCGCGCGTCACCACCACCAGCATCTGCCCGAGTGCGAGCAACAGCAGCACGGCACTTTGCGAAACGATATTGGCCAGGTTGTCCGAGGTGGCGAAGCCGGGCGAGATCACGCCCATCACCAGCCACAGGCCCGCGCAGGCCAACAGGCCGGTGGATTTGCGCAGCGCGGGCACGCGCAGTGGCGAGAAAGCTGACAGGGCGGCACCGGTGCGAGCCTGCAGGGACATCAGTCGTTGCGTGTTCATGTTCGTGCGCTCAAGATGCGTTGGCAGGAAGGCTGGGCAGCGGACGCGCGCGCAGTGCGCGGCGGCGCAGTTGCTGGAGCAGCACGGCCGCGAGGATCAGCACGCCAAGCAGGACGCTCTGGATGTAGCTGGGGAAATTGACCAGCACCAGCGCATTGCCCACCATGGCCAGGATCAGGCAACCAAACAGCGCGTGCAACGGGCCGCCCTTGCCGCCGGTGAGCGGGATGCCGCCGATGGCGCACGCGGCGATCGCCTCGAAGGGCAGGTTGGGATAGAGGTTGGGCTGGCCCGAGCCGAGCCGCGAGGTCAGCACCGCGCCGGCGATTGCCACCAGCACGGCGTTGGCCAGGTAGGCCTGCAGCACGCGCGGCTTCACCGCGACCCCCGCCAGGTGCGCGGCCTGGGGGTTGCTGCCCACCAGATACCATTCGCGGCCCGGCGCCGTGTAGCGCGTGAGCGCGCCCACGACCAGCAGCGCGGCGCCGGCCAGCCACAGCGGCAGCGGCAGGCCCAGCCACTGCCCCCGGCCCAGCGCGGAGAAGTCCACGCTGGCGGGGGCATCCAGCGGCACGCCGCCCACCAGAACGCCGCACAAGCCGTGCACCGCAATCATGGTTCCGAGCGTGGCGAGAAAGGCGGGGATGCGCAAGACACCGACCAGCGTGCCATTGAGCGCGCCAAGGGCCAGCACCGCCAGCGCGCCGGCGGCAAACGCGCCGCCCACGCCAATAGCCGGCATGCTCAGCACGGCCACAACGCTGAACAGCGCCACCCCGGAGCCCACGGAAAAATCCAGCCCGCGCACCACGATCACCAGGCCCTGGCCGATCGCCACCAGCAGCAGCACCGCCAGCACGCGCGCCAGGTTGAAGATGTTGCCGCCGGTGCCAAAGCGCGGCACCACGATCACGCAGACCACGAACAGCGCCAGGCAGACCCAGGCCGATGCCGGCCACTTCCTAAGCCAGGCCATGATGTGCCTCCTCGTGCGTGGGTTGCATGCTGTCATCGCAATCGTTGGCGCCGGTGGTGCAGGCGATCACCTGCTGCAATGCCACGCCGCGCGCAAACACCCTGGCCATGCGGCCGTGGCGCATCACCAAGATGCGGTGCGACAAGGCCACCACCTCGTCGATATCGCTGGACGCCACGATCACGCAGACGCCACGGCGCGCCGCGTCCACCAGCGCATCGTGGATGGCCTCGCGGGCGTTCACGTCGACGCCGCGTGTGGGCTCGATTACCACCAGCACCTTCAGCCCGGGCAGCAGCAGGTTGCGGATCACCAGCAGCTTTTGCTGGTTGCCGCCGCTCAGCGCGCTGACGTCCAGGGCCGGATCGCCCGGGCGCACCCGCAGCGACGCGAACAGGCGCTCGCTTGCGCCGACCTCCATGGCATCGGAGACGAAGAGATGGTCCGAGATGGAGGCGTAGGTTGAGGCCACCGCGTTGGCGGCGCAGTTGAGCCCCGGGAAGATGCCGTCGCTGCTGCGGTCGGCCGGGATCAGTCCCACGCCGCCTAGCTTGAAGCGCTGGCGCGACGTTGCCGTCAGGTCCAGTTCGTCGACCCGGATGGTGCCGGCGCAGGGCGGCCGGCTGCCACTCAGCACTTCGCCCAGCTCGATCGCACCCGAGCCAATCAGGCCGGCCAGCCCGACGATCTCGCCCCGTCCCACCGACAGCGTGACGTCGCGCAGCAGCTCGCCGCAGGCGATGCCTTCAACCCGCAGCCGCGTGTTGCCCACCGCCGGTAGCTCGCGCGGCGGGCGCTCGGCCACCGGCCCCACCATGGCCTCGACGATCTCGTGCGGCGTCATGGCGGCCACCGGTACCGCATCCACCACGGTAAAGCCATCGCGCAGCACGGTGATGGCATCGCAGACCTGCTTGATCTCGCCCAGCTTGTGGCTGATGAAGACGATGCCCTTGCCTTCGTCCTTGAGGCGGGCGACTGCGGCGAACAGGCGGTCGGCTTCATGCGCGTTAAGCGCGGCGGTTGGCTCGTCGAGGATCAGCACCTCGCACTTGCGCGCCACGCCGCGCGCGATCTCCAGCAACTGCCGCTCGGCCATCGACAGGCCGGACACCAGCTGGCGCGGGTTGAGCTCCAGCCCGATGCGCCGCGCCGTGTCCAGGTAGCGTTGCAGGGGCAGGCGGGCGCCAGCGCGCAGCGTGCCCGCCCGGGCCACGTCGAACGCATGCAGGTTTTGCTCAACCGTCAGGTCCGGGAACACGGTGGCATGCTGGTACACGGGAATCACGCCGGCCGCGATGGCGTCGCGCACGGAGCCAAAGGCAACCGGCTGGCCGCGCAGCAGGATGGTGCCCGTATCCGGGCGCAGCGCGCCGACGAGCATCTTCACCAGCGTGCTCTTGCCTGCACCGTTTTCGCCCATCAACGCATGCACCTCGCCGGGGCGCACGGTGAGATCGGCGCCGCGCAATGCGCAGGTCGCTCCAAATCGCTTGGAAAGACCGGATACCGAGAGCAGGGGGCGCTCCTCGCCGGGCGTGGCTGTCATGTGGACTCCTTTTTCTGGCTTTGTCTTTTGTCTGGGGCTTTGTTTTTCTGTTGACGCATTTTTCTTGCCTGAGAGGAATACTCGGCGTCGCGGATCTTTTCAGCAAACGACTTGATTGCACATACGCATGACTTATACTGATGCGTCCCTCGCCCCCGCCCTAGCCCCCAGGTGCCGCATGAAACGTTCGCTTCCTCCGCTGGTTTCGCTGCGCGCTTTCGAGGCCGCCGCGCGACACATGAGTTTCACGCTGGCCGCGGACGAGCTGTGCGTGACCCAGAGCGCGATCAGCCGGCACATCAAGAACCTGGAAACGCACTATGGGCTCAAACTGTTCAACCGCCTGACGCGCGCTATCGAACTCACCCCGCAGGGCGCGCGCTTGTTCGACGTGGTGACGCGCTCGCTCGACCAGATCGAGACCGTTGCCCGCGAGCTCACCGGGGCCAGGAACTCGCGCAGCCTGCTGGTCAGCATCCTGCCCACCCTGGCGTCCACCTGGCTGATGCCGAGGCTGGTCAACTTTACGCAGGCGCACCAGGCCATCGAGATCCGGCTGATCACGTCGATCGACCCGGTTTCTTTCGATCGCGACAAAGTGGACGTGGCCATCCGCGTGGGCAAGCCGCCTGGCAAGCGGGCACGCAAGGGCGCGCCGCGCATCGACCTGGTGATGACGGATGAATGGAAGGGCGTGGCCGCGGAGCCGCTGTTTCCCGATAGCCTGGTGCCGGTGTGCAAGCCGGGCCTGGTGAAAGGCCGGCTGCCTGCCAGTCCGGCCGCGCTGGCGCGGCTGCCGCTGATTCACACCGACTCCCGCGCGCATGCCTGGCCCGACTGGTTTGCCGCGCTGGACGTGCCCTACGCGGCCGGCGCGCAGGCCCTGCATTTCGGGCATTTCTTCATGTCGGTGCGGGCCGCCATCGAAGGCCGCGGCATCGCGCTGGTGCCCGACGTGCTGGTGGCCGAGGAGATCGCCTCCGGCAGGCTGGCCGTGCCGGTGCGCGAGCGCATCACCAGCGGCGGCGACTACTGCTTGCTGTACCGCAAGGAGCGGGCCGACGACTACGCCATCGCGGCGTTCCGCAACTGGCTGCGCGCCGAGGTGGCGGCGATGCCGTCGATCTGAGCTGTCGTTGTCGTTGTCATTGTCGTTGTTCCCACGCATGACCTCAGGGCATGCATGCGGCGCAAGGAGTCATTTGTCCGCGCACAGGGGCGGCTACTAGCATGGTGTCGTGACAAACGCGAGTGCGTTTTTGTGTTCTGCGTCCTGCGTTTGCACGGTCCGGCAAGGCAACGCCGCCTTGCCCGGATCCTCCTTCCTTGCTTCCACCGACAGGCCCCCCATGCGCGCAACACGCTTGCTATCGTGTATTTCCATCGCCACCCTTGCCGCCTTCGTCACTCCGGCGTTCTGCATCGCCAGTGCCAGCGCCGCCGAGCAGATCGTCCGGCATCGCAACCCGGCGCACATGACCGAACCCTGGGCGCGCGAGTTCGCCGAGGTGATCGAGATTCCCGCCGGCGCGGAACAACTCGTGCTCAGCGGCGTGGGGCCCACGGTGGCGAATGCCTCCGCGCCGCCCGATACCGCGGCGTCCTATGGCGACACCGCAACCCAGACCCGCAACGTGCTCGGCCAGATCGAGCGCATCCTCAAGGACCGCGGCTACCAGATGGGCGACATCGTCTCCATGCAGGCGCTGATCGTGGCGGACCCGGCCACGGGCAAGCCGGATTTCACCGGCTTCTCGGGCGTCTATAACCAGTACTTCGGGACCGGCAAGCAGCCCAACGTGCCGGTGCGCACGCGCGCCGAAGTGTTGCGGCTGGTGCCGCCGGGATGGCTGGTCGAGGTCACGGTCACCGCGAGCCGCGTGCCGGCACGCGCGGCAAGGTAGACGGCACAGGCCCATCACCGGCGCCTGGCGCCTGAAGTTGCGCGGTGTGCGCGGAGCGCGGCAGGCCGTGGGTGCCGCCGGGGCCGCTTGCCATCTTTTGCCTGGGCACAGCATAATGCAACACTGTTGCATTATGCGTGGCGAGGTTTTGGATGATGACCGGTATCGGCGAACGTAGCGAACGCAGCGAACATGGCGAGGCCCGCAAGACGAGCGGCAATCCCGTCATCGACCTGCAAGGCATCGCATTTGCATGGCCCGGGCAGGCGGCGGCTTGCCTGCGTCTTGAGCGGTTCCGGCTGGACGCGGGCGAGCAGGTGTTCGTGTGCGGGCCCAGCGGCAGTGGCAAGAGCACCCTGCTGTCGATGCTGGCCGGCGTGCTGCTGCCGCAGCAAGGCAGCGTGCGCGTGCTGGGCACCGCGCTGGGCGCGTTGTCCGCCGCGCAGCGCGACCGCTTGCGCGCCGATCATGTTGGCCTGGTCTTCCAGCAGTTCAACCTGCTGCCCTACCTGTCTGTCGTGGACAACGTGCTGCTGCCTTGCCGCTTTTCGCCCAGCCGGCGCGAGCGTACGGCGGCGCAGGGCGAGACGCCGGAAGCCGCCGCGCAAGCGCTGCTCAGGCAGCTCGACCTGTCGCCCGCCCTGTGGCAGCGCCCCGTCACCCGGCTCTCGGTTGGCCAGCAGCAGCGCGTGGCGGCGGCGCGCGCGCTGATCGGCTGTCCCCAGGTGGTGCTGGCCGATGAGCCCACCTCCGCGCTGGACGCGCCGCGCCAGCAGGCCTTCATGGCGTTGCTGCAGCGGGAATGCGGCATCGCCGGCGCCAGCCTGGTGTTTGTCAGCCATGACGAGCGCTTGTCGGCGGGCTTCCCGCGCAGGCTGTCGCTGCCGGCGGTCGATACGATGGACGCGATGGACGGGATCAATGCGATGGAGCCGGCACGATGCTGATGCTCTCGATGGCCGCGCGCAGCGCGTGGAACCGCCGCTTCAACCTGCTGCTGATGCTGCTGGCGATTGCCATGTCCGTCGCCATGCTGCTGGGCGTGGAGCGTATCCGGCATGCGGTGCGGGCGAGCTTCGCGCAGTCGGTGTCCGGCACCGACCTGGTGGTCGGCGCGCGCGCCAGCCCGATCCAGTTGATGCTCTACACCGTGTTCCACCTCGGCGGGGCCACCAACAATATGACCTAGGGCAGCGTCGAGCGGCTGGCGCGGCATCCGGCGGTGGCGTGGACCATTCCGCTCTCGCTGGGCGACTCGCACCGCGGCTTCCCGGTGCTGGCGACCACGGCCAGCTACTTCACCCACTACCGCTACGGGGATCGCCGTGCGCTGGAGCTGGCGCAGGGCAGGCCGTTCGCGGCGTTGTTTGATGCCGTGCTTGGCGCCGAGGTGGCGAGCCGGCTGGGCTACCGCGTGGGCGATCGCATCGTGCTCAGCCACGGCGACAGCGAAGACGAAGGCCCGCTGCATGCCGATCATGCCAGCCACCACCCACATGGCGACAAGCCCTTCGTGGTCAGCGGCATCCTGGCGCGTACCGGCACGCCGGTGGACCGCACCGTGCATATCGGCCTGGAAGCCATGCAAGCCATCCACCTCGGCTGGGAGGGCGGCGTGCCGCTGCCGGGCCTGGCGATCCTGCCGGAGCAGGTGCGCAAGTTCGACCTCACGCCCCATAGCGTGACGGGCGTGCTGGTCGGCCTGAAGCTGAGGTCGCAGGTCTTTGCCGTGCAACGCGAGATTGCCGAGGACCCGCATGAGCCGTTGATGGCGGTGCTGCCGGGCGTGGCGCTGGACGAGCTATGGCGCGTCATCGGTGTGGCCGAGCGTGCCATGCTGCTGGTGTCGGCGCTGGTGGTGGTGGTCGGGCTGGCGGGGCTGGCGTCCTCCATCCTTGCCGCGCTGGGCGAGCGGCGGCGCGAGCTGGCCATCCTGCGCGCGGTCGGCGCCCGCCCGCGCGACCTGCTGGCGATGCTGGCGCTGGAAGGGCTGGTGGTGATGGCCGCCGGCGCGCTGCTCGGGCTCGTGTTGCTGAGCGCGCTGGCGGCGGCGTTTGGCCCCTACCTGGAAGCCACGTACGGCGTGGCCTTGCAGGCGGTCTGGCCCACGCCGGGCGAATGGCCGCTGCTTGCCGCCGCGGTGGCGGCCGGCTTCTGCGTGAGCCTGCTGCCGGGGTGGCGTGCTTACCGCCTTAGCCTGGCCGACGGGCTGATGCCGACCACATGATGAGGGAGAAGACCGTCATGGCCCCTCATGTACAGCGTGCTTTGTTTGTGCTCACTGTCATCGGAGTGGCCATTGGGGGCGCGGCGTATTTCTTCCGGCCGCTGCCGCCGCCGCAAGCCAAAGCGGGTTCAGCCACTGCCAAGCCGCCCGCCTACGCGATAGGCGAGGCGCTGCAACCCGCGCCCGCCGCACCCGACTCGGCCCTGCGCGAGATCGACTGGCAGGCCTTGCTGCCGAAGGGCTGGGATCCCCTTGCCCCGTTCAAGGGCCTGAAGCTCGATGAGCTGGAGGACGGCGACCCGCGCGCGCAGATCGCCCTGTACAGGGCCCGGCAGTACTGGAAGAACGCACCCGTGGAGTCCAAGATCGATGGCGCCGCCGTGCGCATTGCCGGCTTTGTCGTCTCGCTCGATGGGGAGGGCGAGGCGATCCGCGAGTTCCTGCTGGTGCCGTACTTTGGCGCGTGCATCCATGTGCCGCCGCCGCCCGCCAACCAGGTCATCCATGTGCGCACGGACAAGCCGCTGGCGGGGCTGCGCACCATGGACACCGTGTGGATCAGCGGCGCGATGCGGGTCGAGCGGGCGGACATCATGATGGGCCATGCCGGCTACGCCATGCCCGCGGCGAGGGTGGAGCCCTATCTTCCGCCGGCGCGCCACTAATGCAACTAAGTTGCAAGTATGGCTCTGCGCGGGCTCAATCCGCGGGCCCGGATCGAGTCCACGGCATTCGGCAGGATCGCGCTCGATCCGTTTCCAGTCTGGGGCTAGGCACAATACTGTTAACAAATTCGAATTTGTGTTAACTTTCAAGCCTCTGCAACAACAAGAAGAGCTTGAAGGA
>NZ_JBIUHC010000036.1:0-71082 GCF_044627735.1 Cupriavidus sp. CuC1
CACAAACTTGCGCTCGATATAGTGCGCCGGTTCGATTACATCGCGGTTGGCAATGTGTCCGCCTCTAAACTTGCCAGAACCAGGATGGCAAAGAGCGTCTATGACGCGTCCTGGTCGTCCTTCCGAGACAAGCTCCGTTACAAAGCGATTGCGCACGGCGCCACGTTCGAAGAAGTGAACGAAAGCGGTTCTACCCAAGCCTGCTCGTCGTGCGGTTCCAATGACAGCACAACGCGGCCGAAAGGTATCGCAGGCTTGCGAATAAGAGAGTGGACTTGCAGCAGCTGCGGAGTTGTACATGATCGCGATACCAATGCCGCGCTAAACATTCTCCGATGCGGACGTGCATCGCTAGTAGTAGGAATCCCCGTCCTTTAGGACGGGGAGGACGTCAACTGTCAGCCCTCCCGCAGGTAAGCTGGTCCGAGGCAATGCTCGCGTGCTGACCACAAGCCACTGCCACGGCGGGCGACGTAGACCTCAACGGCGTCATTCAACCGCAATCCGCGACAATGGGCAATCATCGGCGACGGCGTTCCATCAAACCGTCACCACGATCTTGCCAACTTGCCGCGCAAGGTCCGTCTCGCCGTCGATGCGTTGGTGGCGGCATTGCCCAAGCGCATGCAGTGAGCGTGCGGCCACCGCCGGCTCTTACGGCAAGACAGGTTCTTCCATCTGATAGGCCCGGTGAAGCAGCGCCAGGAAGCTCGGCGTCTCAGGGATGGCCACGGAACCGATCCGGCTTACCGTCACCCCCGGCGTCCAGGAGTTCATCACCGCCGCCCCGGCCAGGCCAGGCAGGTCGGCGGGCGTCACGGGCTGCACGCGCTGACGGAAACCGAG
Organism: Cupriavidus sp. CuC1; assembly: GCF_044627735.1. NCBI lineage: Bacteria > Pseudomonadati > Pseudomonadota > Betaproteobacteria > Burkholderiales > Burkholderiaceae > Cupriavidus > Cupriavidus sp. CuC1. The sequence goes on from NZ_JBIUHC010000036.1 coordinate 847, forward strand.
GCGATCCAGTTGCTGGCGGACGATGCCCATGGTCGTGCCGGCCAGCATCTCGGCCTCGGGCCACACTACCGTTTCGCCGTCCCAGAAGACCAGGTTCCAGATCGTTCCCTCGCTCAGGCGCCCCTGACGGTCAACGAAAGCGGCATCGTCGAAACCTTGCCCGACGGACTGACGGAGGAAATACGTCTTGGCCACTTCGCCAACCTGCTTCAGGGCTGGCAGCACCCGTTCGTGGGCGACAGTCGCCAATGCTAGCGGGCCCCTTGGGCCGGACGCGGGCGGCCCGGTACGGACCAGTACTTCCGGCTCGACATCCGCGCCGGCCACGGTGAACTCACCCGCCGGCGAGTACACCGTGGCTACCAGCGAGACGTCCGCTGGCGCGCACGCCAGCGCCGCGCGCAGATAGGCGCGCACCTGATCGTCGGCCAATGCGCGACCGAACAGCGCCATCGAGGCCACGCTCAGCCGCTCGAGGTGGAGATCCAAGCCACGGACCCGGCCTCCACGCACCTGCATCGCGGTGAAGTGCGCATAGCCCGCCAAGGCGAGAGGTGCCAACGCTTCGATGGTAGCCGGCAGGCCATTGCGTTGAACGATAGAAGAAGACTGGCTAGCTGACATGGACAGGCTTCACTCGGGTAGTTGCGTGGAACGGGCTTGGCGAGGGGCGCGTCCCGCACCCATGCGCATGGATTGCCGCAACTATCTGCTATTGACCGGGCTTTGAGAAACGAGTATTTCTTGCTGGATCATTAAATACGGCTTGAAGATCGATGAGGCGAATGCTGCCGGGAACACGAGCACTGAGGACCTTCGAGGCGGCCGGGCGGCACCTGAACTTCACGCGCGCGGCGCAGGAGGTGGGGTTGACGCCGGCGGCGGTCAGCTACCAGATCAAGGAGATCGAGGACCAGCTGGGCATTACCCTGTTCGCGCGCACCAGCCGCAGCATCCAGCTGACGCCGGCCGGCGCCGTACTGTTCGAGGCGGCTGCCGACGCGCTCGACACCCTGCAGCGAGCCACCAGCCGGGCCCGGAGAATGGCGCGGGGGCCGGCACATCTGCGCGTCTCGCTAGGCGCGGTGTTCGCCACCAACTGGCTGCTGCCCAGGCTTGCACGGTTCAGGGCGGCGAACCCCACGCTGGAACTCATATTCGATATTTCCGATCAGGTACGGGATTTCGACGTGGACGATATCGATATCGCGATCCGCTTTGGCGCCGGATCCGTTGAGGGAGCGCGCTCGGACCGGCTGTTCGACACCGTCGTCGTCCCGATCTGCAGCCCGAAACTGCGCGAGGCCGGTTTCAGGCTGCAAACACCGCAAGACTTGTTCGGCCACACGCTGTGCTATGTCGACTGCCCGGTCGACGGCATGGTCTGGCCCGACTGGCGCATGTGGATGGCCGCCGCCGGCGTCGATGATTTTGACGACAGCCGGTGCGTTGCGTTTTCCGATTCGAGCCATGTCGTGCAGGCCGTGATCGACGGCGCCGCGATTGGCCTGGTGGAACTGCCCATGATTGCCAATGACCTGTCCCAGGGCCGGTTGGTGCGGCTATTCGAGATTGGCGTCAGCATAGCGCCTGAGTATGCCTATCATCTCGTCTATCCGGAGCGCAGCAGCCAGGACCCTCGCATCCTGGCGTTTAGCCAATGGATGCGCAACGAGACCGCTCACCCTGTTCAGAGCGGTCATCCGGGCTGACGGTGGAGATCGTGGATGCCCCCGGCGCAGCGCGGGGGCACTAAGCATCAGAAGATATGCTTGATGCCAACCATCGAACCCAACTGCTTACCGCCCGGAGCAGGTGCCGTACCCGTGCCCGCACTGCTCACCGACAGCGCCGATTGCCCACCGTTGGCGAGATAGCCGGCCGTGGCATACACCGAGGTCCGCTTGGAGAACGCGTAGCTGGCGCGCAGGGCACCCAGCCATGCCTTGTCCGCGCTGTTGCGGTACTTCAGGTAATACAGCTCGCCCGCGACATTCACCGTGGGCGTGACATCGTAGGACACGCCGCCGTAATACAGGTTGCTGCGCGACGCCGTCAGCGCCTCGTTGCGACGGGCGACCCAGCCCAGGCCCGCCTTGGCGTTGCCGGCGAGCACGTAACCACCCAGGACCAGGCGGTCATCCTTCAAGTTGCTGTTGGTCAGCCCGCCGAATGCGCCGGGCCCGCCGCGCAGCGAGTCGTACCCGGCGGAGACGGACCACCAGTTGGTTTCGTACTGCAGCAGGGCGGACCACTCACGGCAAGCCTTGCTGTCAGCGGCATTCTCGCCGGCGCAGTTGGTGCCGGAAGGGCTCGGCCCCGCGTTGACCGTGTCGCGGCCAAAGCTGTACGTGGCGCCCACCGTCAGCCCGCCAAACTTGCCCTTGTAGGCAACGGCGTTGTCGGCGCGGGCGTTGGGGAAGTAGTTGTCCAGCGAGCTGGAGCCATAGGCGTTCGGCCCCAGGATGTCGGAGTCCAGCATCGCCCAGAACAGCATGGTGTACTGGCGGCCGAAGCTGATCTGGCCCCAGTTGTTGCTCAGCCCCACCCATGCCTGGCGTCCGAACAGCCGTCCCCCCTGGTTGGACGCCCCCGTATCCGGCCCGAAGCCGGACTCCAGTGCGAAGTTCGCTTTCAACCCGCCTCCAAGGTCCTCGGTGCCACGCAGGCCCCAGCGCGACGGCACCGTGCCGCTCAGGTTCGGCATGCGCGTGACGCTGTTGCTGGCGGCACCGATGTGATTCACGTACTCGACACCGGTATCGACCACGCCGTACAGCGTGACGGACTGGGCCGAGGCCCAAGCCGGCAGCGTGCAAAACAAGGCAAGCGCTAAGGGGCGCAGCTTTCTCATGTTGACTCCTCCTTTCTTCTTGTCAGAGCCCGCGGGTTGCGGGCGGTTGGCTCAATCCAGGTACTGCAGTCCGGCGCGGGCCAGGGCGTCGCGCAGGTTGTACATATCGAGTCCCAGCTCGCCGGCGGCGAAGCGCTCCCGTTTTGCGGCTTCGTTGGCCGTGCGCGCTTCGGCAGCCTCGGCCACGGCCATGGCGCAGGCCGCGGGCACCACCACCACGCCGTCGTCGTCGGCGATCACCACGTCGCCCGGATTGACGAAGGCGCCCGCGCACACCACCGGCACGTTGACCGAGCCCAGCGTGGCGCGCGCGCAGCCTTTGGCGTGCACGGCGCGGCTGAATACGGGGAAGTCCATCGCGGTCAGGTCCTTGACGTCGCGCACGCCGCCATCGATGACCAGGCCCTTGGCGCCGCGCGCCCGGTAGGACGTGGCCAGCAGGTCGCCGAAGAAGCCGTCCGTGCTGTCCGACGTGCAGGCGGCGACCACCACGTCGCCGGGCTGGATCATCTCGGCCGCCACATGCAGCATCCAGTTGTCGCCGGGCTGCAGCAGTACCGTGACGGCCGGGCCGCACGTGGCCGCGCCGGCATACACCGCGCGCATGGTCGGCTTCATCAGGCCAAGGCGGCCCATCGCTTCGTGCACGGTCGCCACGCCGAAGCGAGACAGGCGTGCCACCGTTTCGGGATGCGCCCGTTCGATATGGCGCCGGACCACGCCAAGCTGGGTTTGAGAGGGATTCACTACAGTCTCCTTATGTTCTCAGTGTCAGAGTCCGCGGGCCCTGAGCCGGGCGTCCAGGCGGGGATACACGCGGCGGGCGTTGCCCTCGAAGATCTTGTGGCGCTCCTGCGGCGTGAGCTGGCCCGCCTGGTCCACGTAGCGGCGCGTATCGTCATAGTGGTGGCCGGTGCGCGGATCGATGCCGCGTACCGCGCCGATCATCTCGGAGGCAAACAGGATGTTGTCGACGGGGATCACGCGGGTGAGCAGGTCGATGCCGGGCTGGTGATACACGCACGTATCGAAGAAGATGTTGCCGAGCAGATACGCCTCAAGCTCAGGGAGCTTCAGCTCCTGCGCCAGGCCACGGAAGCGCCCCCAGTGATAAGGCACCGCGCCGCCCCCGTGCGGAATCACGAACTTCAGCGTGGGAAACCGCTTGAACAGATCGCTGGTCAGGCATTGCATGAAGGCCGTGGTATCCGCGTTCAGGTAGTGCGCGCCGGTCGTGTGAAAGCACGCATTGCAGCTGGTGCTGACATGGATCATCGCCGGCACGTCATACGCGGCCAGCATCTCGTAGATGGGATACCAGTACGGGTCCGACAGCGGCGGCGAGGTCCAATGGCCGCCCGAAGGATCGGGGTTCAGGTTCACGCCCACGAACCCGTATTCGACGATGCAACGCTCGAGTTCAGCGAGGCACGTGCGCGTGTCCACGCCCGGCGACTGCGGCAGCATGGCCGCACCCACGAAGTGATCCGGGAACAGTTCCGCGACCCGGTAGCACAACGCGTTGCACAGGCTCGACCACGTGGCACTGGTTTCGAAGTTGCCGATGTGGTGCGCCATGAACGATGCGCGTGGCGAGAAGATGGTGAGATCGGAGCCGCGCTCCCGCATCATCCGCAGCTGGTTGGAGGAGATGGCTTCGACCAGCTCATCGTCGCTGATATGCAGATCTGACGCAGAGGGGCCGAGGCTGGGCGAGGCAAGGTTGGCGATCTGCTGCTTGCGCCAGTCTTCCAGCGCCTTCGGCGCGGTAGTGAAATGCCCGTGGCAATCGATGATCATAATGACGTGTGCTAAGCGTGTACGTTCAGTTTGCAGGCCATGCAGCGGCGGGGATCATGACCTCGCCGCGCATGATGGGTCGGGCGGTGCGAACCAGCGCGCTGCGCGCGATGGTGTTCGGCCGCGTGGGATCGATTTCCAGCTCGACGGTGAATTCGCCGGTGGGGTGTTCAACGCTGATGGCATGGACTGGGCCGCTGCCGGAGATGTCGGCGATGCCTTGCGCTACCGTTTGGGGCAGGACGCAAGCGGTGCCCACCGTCACGGCCGCCAGCACGCCGATGGCGTCGTGGCAAACGTGCGGAATGAAGCAGCGTGTGGCAACGCTGCCGCCGGCACGCGGCGGGGCGATCAGGCACATCTTGGGATAGCTCTTGGCGGTGACGTCGCCCAGTCCCATGCGATGTCCTGCTTCCAGGCGCAGCGCCTCCAGCGTGGCCTTCAGCGGCGCGTCTTCGTTCAGGGCTTGCACGCTTTCATAGCCGGAGCGCCCGAGATCGCTGGCGCGCAACAGCACCATCGGCATGCCGTTGTCGATGAGCGTCGCGTCCACGGTGATCGTCTTGCCGGTGGCAGCGTCGCTGACCGTCAACCGGTCCAGCGCATTGCCGCTGGGAAGCAGGGCAGGGCAGACGGACCCCGCCGTATCCAGGAAATCGATCACGATGGGCGCGGCCGTACCGGGCACGCCATCGATGCGTGCATCGCCTGCGTAGTGCGGCTTGCCGCCCGGCGTCTGCATGGTGATGTCGCACACCATCCCGGTATTCCGGGTGAGCACCCGGGCACGGGTGACATCGCCGGAAGGCTTGAGCAAGCCGCGCTCCACCGCGAACGGCAGCACGGCGGCCAGCATGTTGCCGCAGTTGGGCGTGGTGTCCACCGTATCCGTCCTGGGCTGGAGCTGCGCAAAAAGAAACTCCAGATCGGCCTCGCCCGGCACGCCGCGCCCCACGATGCCAATCTTGCTGGTCAACGGATGCGCGCCACCCAGGCCGTCGATCTGCCGCGGATCCGGCGAGCCCATGGCGGCCAGCAGCACGCGGTCCCGCGCAGGGGTTTGCGCAGGCAGATCCGCGGCGAGAAAGAAGGGGCCGCGAGACGTGCCGCCACGCATCAGGATGCACGGTACCGGCATGAGATCCGAAGCGATGAGGTCATTCATGGAACACGATCCGCGTACGTCGATGATGGGCGAGTATTGGCGCTAAGCCCTTGCGGCGGGTTGCCTTCTGACCCGGCCAGTGTTCCAATCTTCTTATTGGCTTGGCGAACCGAAAGCACAACGAAGGCGAAACTCAGGCACCCGATGGATCTCCCCCCGATCAGCTTGCATCACCTTTATGTGTTTGCCGGCGTGGCTGCCGCAGGCGGCGTGCGGCGCGCAACGGAGACGCTGCACCGCGCGTCGTCAGCGATCGCGCGCTCGGTCAGCGCGTTGGAGAGCAGCCTGGAGGTAGAGCTCTTCGAGCGCAAAGGGCGGGGCATGCTGCTGACCCGCGCCGGAGAAGAAGTGCTGCTCCGCGTGCAGCAGATCGACGCCATCCTCAGAGAGGTCCGGGACGAAGCCATGCGCCTGCGCAGCCGGCATGGCGGCGCTGTCGCCAGCCTCGAATCGCTCTACAACGAGCGCCGGCTGGAAGTCGCCACCATGCTGGCCGAGGCACACCACATGCCCAGCGTGGGCGCGGTGCTTGGCATTTCGCAATCCGCCGTCAGCCAGGCGGTGGCGCGGCTGGAGGAGATACTGGGGCAGCCCCTGTTCCTGCGCACCGCGCGCGGCATGATTCCCACGGACGCGGGCGACCGCTGGATGGTGCGGTTCGAGCGCGTGCTGGCGGAACTGCGCCATATCAAGGCCGACGTGGCCGCACTGAGCGGGGTGCTGGAGGGCGTGGTCACGGTGGGCGCGCTGCCGCTCGGCCGCACCCAACTGCTGCCGGCCGCCATCGCCGGGCTGCACGCGCGCCACCCGCGCTTGCGCTTTCGCTCGCTCGAGAGTCCTTATGAGGAACTGACCGCGGGGCTGCTCAGCGGGCGCATCGACCTGATCCTTGGCGCCTTGCGGCCGGGCTCCGCCCAGGGTCTGGCGATGGAGCCGCTGTTCGAGGACCGGATGGCGCTGATTGCCAGTGCCGACCATCCGCTGGCATCCAGGCGGCGGCTCACCCTGCGCGATGTCGAGGCCTACCCGTGGGTGCTCTCCCGTGCCCGCTCACCGCTGCGCGAGGCGCTGGACGGCTACTTTGTGCAACAGGGACGGCCCTTGCCGCAACCCTTCGTGGAAACCGGAGACCTGGCTTTATTGCGCGGCCTGCTGCTGCGCGGCGAGATGATCACTGCCTTGTCTGCCCACCAGCTTCATTATGAGATCGAGCAGGGATCGCTCTGCGTGCTCGATCTCCCCATACCCGGCGCGAGCCGCCCCATCGGCATCACGACCCGCGCGGGCGCTCGGCTCTCGCCCGGCGCCGACGCGCTGCTTGCCGAGCTGCGCACCTGCAGCGCGGCCTGGCGCTGAAGTCCACGCCGCAGCCGGTGCCGCGGCGCTAGCCGCCCGTGCATCGATAAGCAGATGGCAACGCCCCGCCAGCCGAAAGCAATACATGCAGACCGCCCGGATCGTAGACTAGCCTTGCCATGAACGTTGCGCTGGCGCCCACACCCAGCATGGCGATTCTGGCCATTAGTCAGATGAACGATAAGAACCCGCGTTCGGGTTCACCAGGAGACGGCATGACTGCACGGCCCCGGCTCGATATCCGAGCCCACATCAATGATAGAAAAATGTCGAGCTACCAGTGGCTGCTGCTCGGCTTATGCTTCCTGATCGTCGCCACCGACGGCATGGATGTCGCCATCATGGGCTTCCTCGCCCCGGACATCACGCGCGAGTGGGGCATCTCCCGTGCCAGCTTCGGCGTCGTGATGAGCGCTGCGCCGCTCGGCCTTGCCATCGGCGCGCTGCTGGTCGGCCCGCTCTCCGACCGCTTTGGCCGCAAGAAGCTGCTGATCGGCTCCATCGCGCTGTTTGGTTCGTTCAACCTGCTGAGCGCGTTTTCCGACGGCATCGTGACGTTGTCGCTGCTGCGCTTGCTCACGGGCCTAGGCCTGGGCGCGGCCATGCCCAGCACCACCACGCTGCTCTCGGAATACGTGCCGGAACGCTCCCGCAGCACGCTGCTGGCCGCCATGTTCACCGGCTTCAACCTGGGCTCCGCATTGGTCGGTTTCGGCGCCGCCGCGCTGTTGCCGCACTACGGCTGGCGCACGGTGCTGATGGTGGGCGGCGCGCTGCCGCTGATCTGCCTGCCGGTCTACATGCTGCTGATTCCGGAATCCGTGCGCTTCATGGCCGTGCGCAAAGCGGCCCCGGAGAAGATCGCCCGTACCCTGCGCCGCGTGTGCGGGGGCAACATTGCGGACAATACCGAGTTCACCATCAGCGAGCCGCCGGTGCCCACCTCGCAACCCGTGCGCACGCTCTTGTCGCCCGGCTACCGTGGGATCACACTGTCCCTGTGGCTCACTTACTTCATGGGCTTGCTGGTGATCTACCTGCTCAGCGGCTGGCTGCCGACCCTGATCAAGGACGCAGGACTGCCGATCGAGCGCGCCGCCAACCTCACCGCGCTCTTCCAGCTGGGCGGGACTGTTGGCGCACTCGTGGTCGGGTTCTACATGGACCGCCGCGCCGCCAACAAGGTCATCGCGCTTGCCTACGTTTGCGGCGCAGCATGGATTCTCCTGCTGGCCTCGGGCAATGTGAGCTCCACGCTGTTTGCCTTCTACGTGCTGATGGCGGGCTTTTGCATGAGCGGCGCACAGACCGGCCTGAACGCCTTCGCCCCCGGGTGCTATCCCACCCCGGTGCGCGCCACCGGCGTGAGCTGGATGCTGGGCATCGGCCGCTTCGGCAGCATCACCGGGTCCATGGCTGGCGGCGTGCTGCTCGGCCTGGGCTGGGGCTTCAGCGCGGTCATTGCCATCCTTGCCGTCCCCGCGGCCATGGCCGCGATATCGATCATTTCCACCAAGGTGCAGCAACGCGCCGTACCCGCCTGAGTCGTTAACATGGCCACTATCATCGGCGCCATCGCGTCATCCCACACGCCCACCATCGGCTTCGCGCTGGATGCGGGCAAGCAGCAGGATCCCGCCTGGGCTCCGATCTTTGCCGCGTACGCGCCGGTCAGCGAATGGTTGGCCAAAGCCAGGCCGGATGTCCTGGTCATGGTCTACAACGACCACGTGACATCCTTCTTCTTCGACCACTACTCGGCATTCGCGCTCGGGGTCGGCGAGTCCTACGCCGCGGCCGATGAAGGCGGCGGCCCGCGCGCGCTGCCCGCCATCGGTGGCCATCTTGGTTTGTCCAGGCACATCGGCGCATCGCTGATGGCCGATGAGTTCGACATGTCCTTCTTCCAGGACAAGGCGCTCGACCACGGCTGCTTCTCGCCCTTGTCGGTCCTGCTGCCGCACGGCGAGGGCTGGCCTGTCAAGATCGTGCCGCTGCAAGTCGGCGTGCTGCAGTTCCCGGCGCCGTCCGCGCGCCGCTGCTACAAGCTGGGGCAGGGGCTGCGCCGCGCCATCGAGAGCTACCCGGAAGACCTGCGCGTGGCCATCGTGGCCACCGGCGGGCTCTCGCACCAGGTGCATGGCGAACGCGCCGGCTTCAACAACACCGCGTGGGATCACCGCTTCCTGGATCTGTTCGAATCCGACCCTGAGGCGCTGCTGGAACTCACCCACGCCGACTACGCCAAGCTGGGCGGCTTCGAGAGCGCCGAGGTGGTGATGTGGATGGTCATGCGCGGCGCCATGTCCAACGCCATCCGCTGCATCCATCGCGACTACTACCTGCCCTCCATGACCGGCATCGCCGTGGCCGTCTACGAGAACCAAGCCTGCACGGACCCCGAGCGCGTGGCGGCGCGCGCCGAGCGCCAGCGCGAGCATATCGGGCACCAGTTGCGCGGCATCGAAGCGCTGGAAGGCACGTATCCCTTCACGCTGGAAACCAGCGTGCGGGCCTACCGCATCAACCGCTACCTGCATCAGCTGGTGCAGCCGGACTTCCGCGTCCGCTTCCTGGCCGATCCCGCCGCCACGTACGACGAATCCGGACTCACCGCGCAGGAGCGCGACCTCATCTCACAGCGCGACTGGCGCGGGATGATCCACTACGGCGTGATCTTCTTCCTGCTGGAGAAGCTCGGCGCGGTCAGCGGCGTCTCCAATCTCCATATCTACGCCGCCATGCGCGGCGAGTCGCTCGCGGATTTCCAGAAGACCCGCAACGCGCCCGGCGCGCTTTACTCGGTAAGCGGCACTGCCGCCACAGCCGGCCAGGGCGCCGCGTGGCAAAGCCCCGGCGCGCAGCCGGACGCGGTGGCGCCCGTAGTCAAGCCGGACTAAAGCAGCGGGGCGAGCAAATTGCCAGAGGATATTCGCTGGACTGGCGACAAGGGCAACAACCCATTAGCCCGCGCGATGCGCATCCACATCCAGCGCAGCCTCGGCCGCCGCGCCGGACTGCCCCTTGTAATAGAGGTGCACGCCGATCGCGAGCGAGTCATGGCGGATCTCGTGCAGCGCCTTCCAGGCCTTGGCGGGGTCCTTGAACACCAGGTAATGCGCTTCCTTCTCCACCATGTCCGCGACCTGGTGCAGGCCATGCACGTGCAGCGCGTTGACAAGCGCGTCGAGGCTGCGATGCGTGCGGGCGTCGGTGCGCGGGTAGAGCATGTGGAGCACGGCGACACGTTGCGAAGCGCTCGTTGCCGTGTAGGCCTCGACGATGTCCTGGTGACGGATAGCCGTGACGACGTCTTCCGTCGTCACGTGTTGGGTCGGGAGCAGGGTTTCGGGTGTGAGTCGCATGACGTTCGCTTCCTTGGCAAGGCCGATTGGAGTAAGTAATCTACGCCAACGTCGCGCCAAGGGAAAACCCTCGGTTTGCAATTCACTGTTGCGAGGAGTGGGCGAATCGATGGGGAACCATTTGTGCGAGCCACTCAAAATGCCCATCCGTGGTTTCCACAGCGACAACTCTGACGAGCCGTGGGCCGTGCGGCGCTTCTATGTTCGCGACCCATTTGGCAAACTGATCAATGTGCTCGCCCACATCTGACGTGGAGGTCTGCCAAGGCGGCCGTAGTCTGTCCGGATGACTGCGCGTGGCCAGCCGTCTACCAGGAAGAGGTACCCCCACGTGCCCTAAGCAGTTTCCCTTCAAAGTGGGCAACCAGGAAGTCGAGGAACGCCCGGACCTTGGCCGACATGTTCAGCCGCTCCGGGAAGACGGCAAAGATGTCGGCTGGTGGCAAGGCATAGTCTTCGAGCAGCAAGACCAGGCGGCCACTTCGGAGGTACTTGGCAAGGTCCCACTCCGCGCGTTGCAGGATCCCTTGCCCGGCAAGGCCCCACGTCAGCGTGACTTCGCCATCATTGCTGCTCAGCGCGCCGCGAACCTTCACCGTTTCCGTCTTCTTGCCTTTGACGAAGCGCCAGATGCCATACGCGGAGTCATTCTGGCGCAGCACGATGCATTGATGCTGCGTCAGATCGTGTGGCGTGACCGGCGTGCCGTGTGCTTTCAGATACGAGGGCGCGGCGCAGACCAGGCGCCGGTTGTCAGCAATCTTCCGTGCCATCAGGCGTGTGTCCGGAATCTCGCCGAACCGTATCCCGATGTCGAATCCTTCATCCCCCAGGTTCATTGGCCTGTCCGTCAGATGTAGCTGCACCTCCATCTGTGGAAACCGTTTGGCGAAATCGGATATCGCAGGCGCGATGTAAGTTCGCCCGAATCCCAGCGGAGCGTTGACTCGCAACGTCCCACGCGGCGCCACATGGCTGCTGGAGATCAGTTGGTCGAGATCCTCGATCTCCGCGAGCAGGCGCCGGGCGTGCTCGAGGTAGACCTCTCCCTCGGCGGTCAGGCCGATGCGCCGCGTCGTCCGGTTCAGCAACCGCACCCCAAGCCGCTTCTCCATTTGAGCGAGCCGTTTACTGATGGCCGCAGGTGTGACGTCTTGCTCACGCGCGGCCGCTGACAGGCTGCCCGCCTTGGCCAGGCCAGCGAAGAAGGCAAGTTCCGAAGGATGTCCCATCTTCAACCCCAAGTTAATATTAGTTTGAAATCCAGTTCATCTTACTCCCTCAGTTTTCAACGATAGTTAGGTCACAGAAGGCGCCGGCATACCTGGCGGTTGAAAGCGGCCTTCGGTGTGTGGAAAACAATGAGAGGAGCAACGCTATGCGTGAATACAAGATTGCAGCCATCCCTGGCGATGGCATCGGCCCGGAAGTCATCTCTGCCGGTTTGCAAGTGCTGGAGACCCTGGCGGGGCAAGATGGCGGCTTCAAGCTGAGCGTCGAGCATTTCCCGTGGAGCTCCGACTACTACCTGGAAAAAGGCTACTACATTCCCGAAGGCGGGCTTGAACGCCTGAAGCAGTTCGACGCCATCTTCTTTGGTGCCGTCGGCGCACTGAACGTGCCCGACCACGTGTCGCTGTGGGGCCTGCGCCTACCCATCGCCCAGGGCTTCGACCAGTACGCCAACGTACGCCCCGCACGCGTACTGCCAGGGGTGAAGAGCCCGCTGGCCAATGGCAAGGACATCGACTGGGTCATCATCCGCGAGAACTCGGAAGGCGAGTACGCGGGCAACGGCGGCCGTACCCACCGTGGCCTGCCCATCGAGACCGGCACGGAAACCGCTGTCTTCACGCGCGCCGGTGTCGAACGGATCCACCGCTTCGCATTTGAGCTCGCGCAAAAGCGCCCCCGCAAGCACCTTACCCTGGTGACCAAGTCGAACGCGCAGCGCTTCGGCATGGTGATGTGGGACGAGATCTTCTACGAAGTCGCCAAGGACTATCCGGACGTCAAGGTTGACCGCGAACTGGTCGACGCCGTGACGACGCGCATGGTGTTGAAGCCCCATACGCTGGACGTGGTGGTCGCGACCAACCTGCACGCCGACATCCTGTCCGACCTGGCGGCGGCACTTTCCGGCAGCCTCGGCATCGCGCCGACCGCCAACCTGAACCCGGAGCGCCTGTTCCCGTCCATGTTCGAGCCGATCCACGGCTCCGCCTTCGACATCACGGGCAAGGGCGTGGCGAATCCCATCGCCACCTTCTGGACCGCGGCCATGATGCTTGAGCATCTGGGTGAAAAGCCCGCGGCTGACCGCCTGATGGCAGCCATCGAGCAGATCACCGCGGACGGCGTCTTCACCCCGGATCTGGGCGGCAACGCGACCACCGCGTCGGTCACCGAAGCCATCTGCAAGGTGCTGGCCAACCAGGTCAAGAAGGCGGCCTGAGGCTGAGCAGGAAGCGCGGCTCGCCGCGCCGCATCAAACAGCTAGCGGGCTAGCACCGGCACAGGTGCCCCGCACCGAGTCGGCCCTGAGTGGGCCGGCCAATCAAGAATGCCATCAGGAGACAGGCATGCAATCCGTTATCCGGACTGCGGTGGCTGCGTTCGCCCTCGCTCTCGGCGCCGGCACCGCTTTCGCCCAGGCATATCCCACCAAGCCCATTCGCCTCATTGTCCCGTTTCCCCCGGGGGGCACCACCGACGTCCTTGCCCGCGCCGTGGGACAAAAGCTCACGCAGGCGCTAGGCCAGCCCGTCATCATCGAAAACCGGCCGGGCGCTGGTGCAACCATCGGCGCGGACGCCGCCGCGAAGTCCGCGCCAGATGGCTACACACTGCTCATGGGCGCGGTTCACCACACCATCGCGCCGAACGTCTACAGAAAGCTCTCTTACGACTTCCAAAAGGATCTGACGCCGGTCTCCGTCGTTGCCATCGTGCCGAACGTGCTCGTCGTCAGCCCGAGCTTTCCGGCCAAGAACGTGCAGGAGTTGGTCGCCTATGCCAAGGCCAATCCCGGAAAGCTGACCTACGCGTCCAATGGCAACGGCACGGCCCATCACCTCATCGGCGAGCAATTCAAGGCACAGACCGGCACCAACATCGTCCACGTTCCCTACAAGGGGAGCGCCCCGGCCATCACTGACCTGATGGGCGGCCAGGTATCGATGATGTTTGACACCGCGTCGTCCGCGCTGCCTTACATCAAGGCGGGCAAGCTCAAGCCGCTGGCGGTCGCCACGGCCAAGCGCTCTTCCGCACTGCCGGATGTGCCTACCCTTGCCGAATCCGGCTTGCCCGGCTTCGACATCGCCTCCTGGTTCGGCATCCTTGCCCTTACCGGAACGCCGCCTGAGATCGTGAACAGGCTTAGCACTGAAATCGCCAAGGCCCTGGCACTGCCCGATGTGAAGAAACAATTCGCTGCCATCGGCGCAGAGCCGGTCGGCAACACCCCGGCCCAGATGACGGCCCAGATCAAGGACGAAGTCACCCGCTTCGGCAAGCTCGTCAAGGAAGCGCACGTCAGCATGGACTGACCAAGAGGCACGGCCGTCGCGCAGGCGTCGGCCGCATCCGGTTGATGAAGGCAAGACAGGCTGCGCTGCAAGTGCGTCGCCACAGGAGACATCATGAAAAGGCGACTCATAGGCTCACTGTATGTTCAGGTGCTCATTGCCGTGGCGGCGGGCATCCTGCTGGGTATCTTCATGCCCCATATCGGCAGCGAGCTCAAACCACTTGGCGATATCTTCATTCGCCTCATCAAGATGGTGTTTGCACCCATCATCTTTGCGACCGTTGTGCTCGGCATCGCCAAGATGGAAAGCATGAAGGATCTCGGCAGGGTGGGCTGGCGTGCGCTGCTGTACTTCGAAGTGCTGTCGACGTTCGCGTTGCTGCTCGGCGTGATCGTCGTCAATGTGGTTCAGCCTGGGCATGGCATGAACGTCGACCCGGCGACGCTCGACACAAAGAGCATTGCCGCCTATACGGCACAGGTCAAGCACGAAGGCATCATGGACTTCCTGCTCAGCCTCGTGCCGATGAGCATCGTCGATGCGCTCGCCAAGAACGACATCCTGCAGATCCTCGTGTTCTCGGTATTCATGGGCGTGGCGCTGGCACACCTGGGCGAACGCGGCAAGCCGTTCGTCGCCGCGCTGGACTCGTTCGCCAACGCCATGTTCGCGGTCGTCGGCATGATCATGCGCTTCGCGCCGATCGCCGCGTTCGGCGCGATGTCCTTCACGGTAGGCAAATACGGATTTGGCTCCATCGCGTCGCTGGGCAAGCTGGTTGCCACCATGTACGGGACCTGCGCGCTGTTCGTGCTGATCGTGCTGGGTGCAATCTGCCGCGCCTGCGGGTTCAGCTTGCTGAAGTTCCTGAAGTACATCAAGGACGAAATCCTGACCGTGCTGGGTACGAGCTCGTCGGAATCCGTTATCCCGCAGTTGATGCGCAAGCTGGAAAACGTTGGCGTGTCGAAGCCCGTCGTTGGGCTGGTGGTGCCGGCGGGGCTTACCTTCAACCCCGATGGCCAGTGCATCTACTACACCATGGCCGCGATCTTTATCGCACAAGCCACCAACACGCCCTTGACCCTCACCGACCAGTTCGTCGTGCTCGGCGTGCTGCTGCTGACGTCGAAGGGCTCCGCGGGCATCACCGGCTCGGGCTTCATCACCCTGGCCGCAACGCTCGCGTCGCTGGGGAAGATTCCGGTGGCCGGCATGGTGCTCTTGCTTGGCGTGGACCGTTTCATGTCGGAGGCGCGCGCCATTACCAACACCATCGGCAACGCGGTTGCGACCATGGCGATTGCCAAGTGGGTCGGCGCACTCGATGAGGACCGTGTCCAACGCGTGCTCAATGGCGAAGTCGACCCCGAAGACCTGGAGGAACTCTATGAGGGTGTCGCTCAGGAACCGATCCCGCTGGTGCCGTTGCAGCCCAACTATGCAGCCGACGCCCGCAAGAGCGCTTGAAGCCGGAACGGAAACAGGTAACGCATCGTGAAACACGCCATCATTGAAAACCCCAAGGCATTCCTGGAGTCGCTCTTCCGGACTGCCGTATCCGCAGCGGACCCGCAGGACTGCCTGGCGTGCGCATTACCCGAGCCGCCGGTCGGTCGCACCATCGTCGTCGGGGCCGGCAAGGCAGCCGCCAGCATGGCGCGGGCGCTGGAACGCGCATGGCCAGGCCCATTGGCCGGCCTGGTCGTGACGCGGTACGGCCACGCCGCGCCGACCTCGCGCATCGAAGTGGTCGAAGCCGCGCATCCGGTGCCCGACGCGGCTGGCCAGGGCGCCGCGGTTCGCATGCTGGACATGATCTCGGGACTGTCCGAAGACGATCTGGTCATCTGCCTGATTTCCGGCGGGGGCTCCTCACTGCTTAGCCTTCCGCTTGCCGGCATCAGCCTGGACGAGAAGCGCGCCGTCAACCAGGCGCTCCTGGCCAGCGGCGCGACCATCTCGGAGATGAACTGCGTGCGGCGGCATCTATCCAGCATTAAAGGTGGAAGGCTTGCCGCGGCGTGCCATCCGGCTCGCGTGGTGACGCTGTTGATTTCAGACGTACCTGGCGACGATCCGGTCAATATCGCTTCCGGGCCAACGGTATGCGACGCGACGACGTGCCAGGACGCGCTGGATATCGTCCGGCGCTACGGGATCCTCCTCCCGGCCAGCGCAGAGCGTCTCCTGGGGTCCGGCGGCGGGGAGTCCATCAAGCCTGGCGATGAACGGCTCGCGCACAGCGAGGTGCACATGATCGCGACGCCAGCAATCTCCCTTGCCGCCGCGGCGCAGGCAGCGGCGGCCGCGGGCATCCAGCCCTATGTACTGGGGGACCGCATCGAAGGCGAGGCTGCCGACGTGGGCAAGGTGATGGCCGGCATCGCCTTTCAGGCCGCGCAGGGGACCGCGCCATTCCAACTGCCGTGCGTGCTCCTGTCAGGGGGCGAGACCACCGTCACGGTGAAGGGCAATGGCCGCGGCGGGCGCAATGTGGAATTCCTGCTCTCTCTGGCCATTGCGCTGGACGGCCACCCCGGTGTCTTCGCACTGGCAGCCGATACGGATGGCGTGGATGGCATAGAAGAGATCGCGGGGGCATACGCCGATCCCACGACGCTTTCGCGAGCCTGGCAGGCAGAGATGGCGCCGCACGCCTTTCTCTCCGACAACGACGGCCACACTTTCTTCGAGGCGCTTGGCGACGCCATCGTCACGGGCCCCACTCTTACCAACGTCAACGATTTTCGCGCCATGCTGATTACCAGCCCGGCCGGAAAAGGATGCTAGATCATGCGCCGCACTCGAAATGCCAAGATTGTCGCCACCGTCGGACCGGCCAGCAGCGATGCGGCAAGCCTTCGCCGCCTGTTCATGGCCGGCGCCGACGTTTTCCGGCTGAACTTCAGCCACGGCACGCATGCCGACCACAAGGCACGCCTCCACCTCATCAGGGATCTGGAGACGGAACTGGGACGGCCAATCGGCATCTTGCTGGACCTGCAAGGGCCAAAGTTGCGCGTGGGCCAGTTTGGGAACGGTCCCGTTACGCTCGTGCAAGGCCAGACGTTCCGGCTTGACATGGACAAGGACCGTCCGGGTGACGCGAGCCGGGTTGCGCTGCCCCATCCCGAGATCTTCGCGGCGCTGAAAGCGGAGACCGACCTGTTGCTCGATGATGGGAAGCTTCGCCTCCGGGTAAAGGCATTCGGGCCGGACCATGCCGAGACCGAAGTGATCGACGGTGGGGTGCTGTCCGACCGCAAGGGCGTCAACGTGCCAGGCGTCGTGCTGCCGCTGTCGGCCTTGACCGCGAAGGACCGCGAAGACCTGGACTATGGCTTGTCGCTCGGGGTCGACTGGATCGCCTTGTCCTTTGTCCAGCGCGCGGAGGATATTCGCGAGATCAAGCAGATTGTCGGAAACCGGGCCAGCATCGTCGCCAAGCTGGAGAAGCCGGCGGCCATCGCGGAGTTGCATGCCATCGTCGCCGAAACCGACGCGGTGATGGTCGCCCGCGGCGATCTTGGGGTCGAAATGCCCGCCGAGCAGGTGCCATCCATTCAGAAGCGCATCGTGCAGGCTTGCCGCAAGGCGGGCAAGCCCGTCATTGTCGCCACGCAGATGCTGGAATCCATGGTGAGCTCGCCCGTACCGACGCGCGCCGAAGCTTCCGACGTGGCCACGGCCATCTACGATGGCGCCGACGCCGTCATGCTCTCCGCGGAATCCGCTTCCGGCAAATACCCCGTCGAAGCCGTGCAGATGATGAACAGCATCATTGTGCAGACGGAGGCGGACCCGTACTACAGGGAGGTCATGGAGGCATCGCAGACCCCGCCGGAGCCGGACATCGCCAACGCCATCGGCAGCGCAATGCGCCGCGTAGCCGGGCTTCTCCACGTAGCCACCACCGTGGCTTACACAAGCTCAGGCTATTCCGCCATGCGCATGTCTCGCGAGCGTCCCGAGGCTCCCATCATCGGCATGACCCCCAATCTACATGCTGCGCGCGCCATGGCACTCGTCTGGGGCGTGCATGCGGTCGTCATCCATGAGGTGGAAAGCGTGACCGAAATGACGACCTACGCTTGCGACACAGCCGAGAGCGAGGGCTTTGCCACTTCGGGGCAGGTCATCGTGATCTCTGCGGGCATGCCCTTTGGCACGCCTGGCACGACCAACCTGCTTCGCATCGCAACGCTCGGCCAGCCAGCCGCCTGAAAACCCTCGGCACCCGCGACATCACTATTTGAGGCATTCATCATGACCGTCATCCGATCCATTCGAGGCTTCGAGGTATTGGACTCCCGTGGCAATCCTACGGTAGCCGCAGAGGTGACACTGGCCGATGGCGCCTGCGGATATGCGGCCGCACCCTCGGGCGCCTCCACCGGCAGCCGGGAAGCGCTGGAACTCCGGGACAATGACCCAGCTCGCTACGGTGGCAAAGGTGTCCGGCAGGCCGTCAAACACGTCAGCGAAGACCTGAGCGCAACGCTGGTCGGTTGCGACGCGGCGGACCAGGCGGCCGTGGATGGTTTGCTCCTGCAAGCGGACGGTACGGAGACGAAATCCCGCATGGGCGCGAATGCGCTCTTAGCGGTGTCGCTCGCCACCGCCAGGGCAGCGGCTGCATCCCAGCGGGTGCCCTTGTACAGACGCTTCTCGGCGGCCGACCGCTTCGTGCTCCCAGTACCGATGATGAATGTGATCAACGGAGGCGCCCACGCGGACAACAACGTCGACATACAAGAGTTCATGATCTTGCCGGTAGGCGCCACGTCATTTGCCGAGGCGATCCGGTGGGGCGCAGAGGTATTTCACTCGCTCAAGAGCGTGCTGCGAAAACGCGGCCTCTCTACCGCCGTGGGTGACGAGGGCGGGTTCGCTCCTGATCTCCCCTCCAATGAGGCTGCGCTAGAAGCGATCATCAGCGCAATCGAGCTCGCCGGCTATCGGGTTGGCCCCGATATCGCACTTGGGCTGGACGTCGCCAGTTCGGAACTCTACGAAAACGGGGTATATAGCCTGGCCTCCGAAGCCAAGCGCTTCGACGCCAGCGGCTTCTGCGACTATCTCGCCACACTGGCGAAAAGCTACCCCATCGTCACGATCGAGGATGGCATGGCAGAAGACGACTGGGCAGGATGGAAGCTGCTGACGCAGACGCTTGGAGAACGCATTCAGCTTGTGGGCGATGACCTGTTCGTCACCAATACCGCCATCCTGGAGAGAGGCATCAGGGAGGGGATCGCCAACTCCATCCTGATCAAGCCGAATCAGATCGGGACCCTCACCGAGACCTTGGCAGCTATCTCGATGGCTGCTGCGGCAGGATACACAGCGGTCGTATCCCATCGCTCCGGCGAGACGGAAGACACAACGATTGCCGATATCGCGGTAGGGACTTCGGCCATCCAAATCAAGACTGGCTCACTCTGCCGCTCGGATCGTGTGGCGAAGTACAACCGGATACTGCTGATCGAAACCGAGTTGGGCGAGCGGGCCACGTATGCGGGAACGACGGCGCTTGCGCAGCAACGCGCGGGTGGTGGACGTGAAACGGCCGGTAAGAAGGCCGACCTGAGCGCGCTGCTCTACTGAGCGGCCACGCGAGCGAGTGCTTCAGCCCTCGCTCGCCTCACCGCATAGTGTTCGATGTGTCATGAGCCCCTGAGACTGTCTGAGCGTCTGCAGCGGCCTGCTAAGAATTGACGGCACTGGCTGAGTACGGAGACATTCGGATCAAGCACCTACCGCCTGATTCAACCGCCCATACAGAAGCGGGGCCGCAACGAATGGAGTGTCAGACACTACCCAGCGCAATGAGCTTTGAGATCGTATTGAAATTACGAGTTGTCGCGGGCACCTTGAGTTTTCTCTCGATGAAGTTGTTGTTGGCCTTCAGATCGCTGTACTTCGTGGCGCATAGCACGTAAGCCATGTCATCGATTACTTGCACCTGGTCCGGTGCATGCCCAACAGAATGGAACTCTTCGAGCAAGACATCATCCGGCTTGGACGAGAGAAGCGTGAAGTACAGCTTCGCAGGGTCGGCATCCTTGAAAGGGTTTTTCTCGATCACGTCTTTGAAGAATGGCACCGACCTGACCAGGACTTTGATGTCGCCGCCAAAGTGTTCCTTGATGACACCGTGAACAAGGCCTTCAAGGGCGGATTGGACCAACTTCGTGGATGCGATGACATTCCCGCTCTGGATATACGTCCTCACGTTTTTCAGTCCGGCTTCTTCTAGTGCCGCGCGCAGCGGCGCCATCAACACCTTGTTCTTGCCCGTCGGCGTAAGGCCGCGCAACAGGATGATTTTCGTGGTCATGAGCTAAAGTCGAACGTGGTGTGCGGGCGGGGAGTCGAGGCAGGGAGTTGAAGGCGGTGGAGGTTTCAACTGAGAATCTGATTGTCGAAGTCTGAAACCAGCAACAATCCACCATGAGCAAGGATAAGGAAAAACAGGCTGTTGGTCTATCGGAAATCCGCAGAATCAGTCCGTACTCTCGCCGGCTGGGATCGAACCGGTCCGTCGGCGCCGCCGGAACGCAGCATTGAGCAGCGAAAAATCGATCGCGTAGCGATGTCCGGCGATGGGAGGCGTAGCGGAGAGTTCGATGTCTGCAGCGAGGGCGAGAACGCCTGACGATTTTTTGGACAGGAACGAGGTGAGAGGAATTCCGTGACTCTCACGTCCGCCCGAAAATTCTGAATTGGAGTGCAAGATGCGCTTGCGAGATAGCATGTTTGTCCTGGTGGGCTTGGCCGAGGTCCCTTCCTGGCCAATAGGCGCAGGCTTTGGGCAGCGACCCAATGGCCGCTCTCCAAGCCCGAACGGACATTGCGCTACCCTCGGCGCGAGTGGCCACGTGATCGGATTGCGGGTTGCGCATCCACGGCGGTGAGCAGATGCTGGCGGCCCTCATCAAGAATCTCATCCGCGAGCGCCGGGTCAATGTCGGCAACAGCACGCGAAAGCAGCAACGTGCCAACCATTTGGCTGAACAGCGTGATCGCCTTCCTGCGGCTACCTTCTTTGGTCCCATCCGTCTCTTCGATGACTCTGGTGAATCGTTCGAGGTTCCCCGCGAGACCTTCCGCGTAAGCGTCGCGCGCCGCTTCGCCCAGCCGGCGGGCGTCGCCTACAAAACCCGACAAGGGGCAACCCGCATCGATACTCGCGCGATGCTCGGGGGATAGATACCACTGAATCTGTTGCTTGACCGGGTCGGCGCCAGCCGATCTGGCGGCTTCGATTATCGAGGCAAACGCATCTCCACCATCCTCCATGGCCTTGTCCATCACCGCGGCGACCAGCGCGTCCTTTGATTTGAAGTGGTTGTAGAAACCGCCCTGCGTAAAGCCCGCCGCCTTCATCAGCTCGGCGAGCCCGACCGCATCGACGCCGCGCTCGCGAAACAGCTTCTCGGCGGCTGCCACGATCGCGTGCCGGTTTTCAATCGCCTGCTGCTTGGAAACACCCATTCCCCCTCTCTTCGGCCGCCAACGGCCCAATAAGACCCATCGAAAATACAATGTCGATCACCATTGACATTGCCGAGACGAGTCGCCACAATCCATCGCGTGACAATGTCAGTCACCATTGTGTTAAGTATAACCCACTTGACTCAAACGTCCACGCAGCACGGACACAACAACTACCCGACGCCTGGCCGCGTCGCCGCCCGGCTCTTCAAAGAGGAACGCAACATGACGAAGACAACCCCTGAACAGAACAAGGCGCTTGTGCTGGAAGCGTTCGACACCCTGTTCAACAAGCGCGACTACGTTGCAGCAGAGCGCTTCTGGTCCGATCGCTACATTCAGCACAGCGCACATATCGCGCCGGGACGCGCAGGCCTGTTCGATCTGATCCGCACGCTGCCCGATACCTTGCGCTATGAAAACCAGCTGATCCTGGCCGAGGGTGACTATGTCATCGCGCATGGCCGCTTTTCGGGAATGGGCAGACCCGCCGCGTGGATTGCAGCCGACGTCATCCGTTTCGAAGACGGCAAACTCGCCGAGCACTGGGACGTCCTTCAGGACGAAGCGACCCAGGCGCAATCCGTGAGCGGCCTGCCGATGTTCGGCGACCGGTTCCCGGCCTGAGCACGCAAGCGTCAATCACTGAACCATCAGCAAGGAAACGATCATGAAACTCACCGGAAACACGATCTTCATCACGGGCGGCGGTTCGGGCATTGGCCGCGGGCTAGCCGAGGCGCTCCACAAGCGCGGCAACAAGGTCATCGTCGGCGGCCGCCGGCGCAGCCACCTGGACGAGGTGGTGGCTGCGAACCCTGGCATCGCCGCGGTCGAGCTCGACATCACCGATGCCGCCAGCATCGAACGGGTAGCGGCGCAGTTGATCGCGGACTATCCCGATCTCAACGTGCTGATCAATAACGCCGGTGTCATGCAGCCGGACCAGGCGGGTGGCCAGATCGATGACGCGCTGATGGTGTCCACCATCACGACCAACCTCATGGGGCCGATCCGCATGACGTCCGCGTTGATCGATCACCTCAAGACCAGGAACGATGCTGTCGTCGCCTATACCAGCTCGGTGCTGGCTTTCGTGCCGTTGGCTGTGACTGCCGTGTACTCGTCGACCAAGGCGGCGCTTCATTCGTACATCCTCTCGCAGCGCTTCATGCTGCGGGACACGAAGGTTCGCGTACTCGAGATCGCACCGCCTTGGGTACGCACGGACCTCATGAACAGCCGCGAAGCCGAACAAGCGATGCCGCTTGAAGCGTTCATCGACGAAACGATCGCTGTCCTCGGAACCGATGCAGATGAGATTCTGGTTGAAGGCGCCAAGCTGTTCCGCGGCAACCCCGGTCCCGGTGAACACGACATGGTCAATGGCTTCAATGCACAGATGATGGCGATGCTGGCTGGGTGATTCGCTGCCTGCCGGATACAGAGTGCCGCCGAGTGAGAGGGGATTGACTTGGATGCCCATATCGCCGAGTGCCATAGCCAATGTCTTGGTCTTGGCCTTGGCCAGCCGGGCACTGGCTCGGATTCTTCCGCATCGGCATGTCCGCGCTCCCTCCGCTACGAGCGGATGCCGAACAAGCCGTGCCAGAACGAATCGAAGGCGCCGGGGTGACGCCTGGGCCGCGTCACCTCGTCGGGGTTTGACGCCTCCGCCCCGCCGGGCGTCGGGGCAGCCCCGGTGTCAGGCGCGTCTGCGGCCGGCGCGCTTGCCCGCCGCGACGCCTCCAAGGCCCATGCGCTGTCCGCGATGCGTGCCGCCAGTTCCACGTCGCAGTCCCGGCCGAGCAGCACGCCGAAGATGACGTCGCGGTTGTGGCCGTCATCGGCAAAGCGCATCGCGATGGCGACCATCTTCTCGTAGTGTTCCTGCGCGACGCGCTGGGCCTCGCGTTGGGTCTCGCGCTCCTGTTCTTCCTGCGCCTCGCGCTCGGCCTGGCAGCGCCGCATCTCCCGCTCGAATACTTCGTCGTAGATCTGGCGCTGCACGGCATCGGAAAGAATGGCGTAGGCATCGCGGATTTCCTGGAATACCCCGTGCGCCTCCGCCTCGCGGCCAAGGTTGCGGTCGGGGTGCCACTTCATCGCGGCACGGCGGTAGGCGCGCTTGATCTCGTCCAGGGTGGCATCCGATTGCACGCCGAGGGTCGCGTAGAGGGTGGTCATGGGCCTGGGGTGGCTGCTGGGGGGCTTTTATCCTAGCACGGGGTGACCCGCCAGCACGGTCACCGCCACGTCGACGTGGTGCTGTTATCGACAGCGCACTTATCCCCTTATGCGCGCTTATACGCGCTTATACGCACATCGACGTCATTCGACACGGTTCGGCTCCTGGCGTGGCGGCCTCGCCGATAGGGCATGCCGCTGGCGGTACCGCGTCTTGCAGCCCCCCGGAGCGGCCAAGACGGCGAAAAGTTGCCTAGGCTTGATGGATGCCGATGAAATTGTGGGAGGACCAGAGATGGCCGCCACGAAATCCACTCGCCGGCCGGCAAAGGGCCGCGCCAGTACTAGCGCCGGGACCGTGCGGCGCTGGTCGCAGGATGTGACCGGGCGCAGCAACGCGCTGGACCTCGAACCGCATCTCTTCGCCTCGGACAGCCCCGAGGAGATCGCCGCCTCGCTCAAGAGGTCCGCCCTGAGCAGCCGGCGCCGCAAGGGCATGGCTTTCCAGTCGGCGATGTCGATGCTCAACTTCTACATCAATCGCGCCGGCCGTAACCTGCCCAGGGAGCGCCGCGCCACGCTCGAGCAGGCCAAGGGCAAGCTGCGCGAAGCGTTCGGGCGGCCACCATAAGCACCGGCCACGCGCCCCCGGCTCGCTTGCGCGATTGCGTGTGCGAGCTAATGCTTGTTCCCATGTCATCTTCGCGGAGTAACATCATGGACACACGAAGCGAACTACAAGCCACCGTGGACGCCCTGGTTCAAGCGGGCAAAGGTCTGCTGGCCGCCGACGAAAGCGGCCCGACGATCGCCAAGCGGTTCGAGCGCATCGGGGTGGAATCGAGCGAGGAAAGCCGCCGGGCGTGGCGCAACCTGCTCCTGTCGATACCAGGTCTTGGTGAATTCATCAGCGGCGTGATCCTGTACGAGGAAACGCTGGGCCAGCGCGCCGACGATGGCACGCCGCTGCCAGAACTGGCTGCGCGCCATGGCATGGTGCCCGGCATCAAGGTGGACAAGGGCAAGCTCGCGCTCGCCCATGCTCCCGGCGACGAGATCACCGAAGGCCTCGACGGGCTGGCCAAGCGGCTTGCCGGCTATCGCCAGCAGGGCGCGCGCTTTGCCAAGTGGCGCGCGGTGTACAACGTGTCCGACAAACTGCCTGGCCGGCTTGCCATCCAGGCCAATGCGCAGGCGCTGGCACGCTATGCCGCAATCTGCCAGGAGACGGGCGTGGTGCCTATCGTCGAGCCCGAGGTGCTTATGGATGGCGCGCACTCCATGGCGCGTTGCGCCGAGGTCACCGAGGCCGTGCTGCACGAAGTCTTTCACGCCTTGCACCGGCATGCGGTGGTGCTCGAACACATGCTGCTGAAACCCAGCATGGTGCTCCCCGGCAAGGAGGCCGGGCATGCGGCGCCGGCCGAGGTTGCCATGCAGACCGTGCAGGTGCTCAAGCGCACGGTGCCGGCGGCGGTGCCGGGCATCTTCTTCCTGTCCGGCGGCCAAACGCCCACGGAGGCCACCGCCAATCTCGATGCCATGAACCGGCTCGCCCCGCAGCCCTGGCGGCTGGCCTTCTCCTACGGGCGCGCCTTGCAGGAGCCACCCCTGCTGGCCTGGCATGGCGAAGCCGCTAACGCGGCGCAAGCGCAACGGGCGCTGCTGCAGCGCGCACGGCTGAATGGCATGGCCTGCCTGGGGCAATACGAAGCGGCGCTGGAGACTGCTGCGGGCTGAGCTTTGGGAACATAGCCCAAAGTCGATTGATCGTTGAATGCGGGTTGAGAATACGTGCGCTCGCCGCCGCAGGAGAGTGTCCCAGCTTGCGTCCTGCGGCCGACAGCCCGCCCGGGTTTGCCGTTTCAACAAAAAGCCGGATGTCACCGAGGTTCTCCACGATATTTCCGTTCTTTTTGAAGATGATTCAACCGGTGGGCCAATTATCAAAGCGCGCCGGACCTTGCACAATGTTCCACATCAGCAATCGGCGATCGAATCCCCATGAAGCGCGTGCGAACGTTCCCGACAGGGCACGGGACGCCGTCAGCCTTGCATGAACGCCGCCGACCGCCGTCGCCAGCCAGGCAACGTGACCGGCAATCCAGGCCGGGATCAACGCGTCGGCGAGGCTAATGCAAGTTCATCCTTATGCAAGGGGTAAAGAATGTTTGTTTATCGTGGCTCGACCGCTTTGATTACAGGGGCATCGAAAGGGCTAGGGAAGGTCTTCGCGGAGACACTTGCCGCACGCGGCATGGACCTGGTGCTGGTAGCGCGCTCTGGTGACGCTTTGCGCGCCCTGGCGCAAGACCTTACCGCCAGGTACAGCGTCCAATGCGTCCCACCCAGCGCTGACCTGGCCAATCCCTGCGCCGCCATTCAGATCGGCGAGGAACTCGAGCACCGCGGCATTCAGGTCGAGCGGGGCAAGGGCGGCATCATCAATCTTGCGTCCAACGCAAGCTTTCAGCCGCTCCCTTACATGGGCACCTACGCTGCCACCAAGGCGTTCGTCCTTTTCTTCAGCGAAGCGCTGCAATATGAGCTTGCCGGCACGGGCGTTCATGTGATGGCAGCTTGCCCAGGACCCACGGCAACGAGCTTCTTTGACGGGGTGTCGACCGAGGTGTCGCCCAAGGACATGGACAGCTCGGAATCGGTTGTCGAAAAAACACTCAAGGCCTTCGATCGAAGGAAAGCGGTCGCCTACCCAGGGCGGACAAGCGTGCGAGCGGCCACCTGGTTGTCGCGCTTTGTTCCCCGAACGCTCGCGGTTCGCCTCGCGGCAATGGCCACTGGAAAAATGGGGCTCCAAGGCTGAAAGCACTCGGAGACGCTTGCAGCCGGTCCCTGCACGCGTCTTCGCCTTCGAGACGGGTAACCCAGGGCTTCCGCACCCGCAAATCGGACGCGGCCGTGCATAGGGTCGACACCGGGACGCCGAGCTGCGCGCGAAGCGTGCTCAATTCAACGATTCGCCGGATCCGGACGGCGGCTTCTAACGCTCAGACTCATTGGATATGAACATGAAACATCAGGAAAGAACGCCGGCTCGTCAAGGAGAAACGCAATGAAGATTCTCGTGACCGGAGCGACCGGCTATATCGGTGGTGCCGCCGCCAAGGCGCTCGTCAAACGTGGACACGAGGTCTTCGGCCTCGCGCGATCGGAAGAATCCGCCGGGCGGCTTCGCCTCGCCGGAATCACCCCTGTCGCCGGCGACTTCACCGACAACGCGAGCCTGATCAGAGCGGCCAGCGGAGTCGATACGATCGTCAGTACGGCAAGCATCGGCTCACTGGCGGGCAGCGCCGAAACGTTCGCGCAGGATCGGGACGCGATTCGCGCCATGCTTGGCGCTGTCGAGGGGTCGGGCAAGACCCTGGTCTTCACCAGCGGCTCGGCGGTCCTTGGCATCGTCAATGGCGGCGACGCGACGCGCGACGTATTCGATGAAGATGTGCGCCTGCCGTTGCCGCCCGCGGTCTTCGCGCCTGCATCGGCAAATGTGCCGCCACTGCTGGTGGAAATGCTCGGCGCAGCCATGGGCGCGCGCGTCGAGACGGAGAAGGAAGTGGCGAACGCCTTGGGGATCCGGGGCATCGTGATGCGTCCGGGCCTCGTTTATGGAAACGGCGGCAGCTACGACTTGCCCGCCCTCATCCGCATGGCCCGCGCCCAAGGCGTCGCGCCCCACCTCGGAGCAGGCGGCACGCTGCAGGGATATGTTCATGTGGATGACCTAGCCGAACTGTATTGTCTCGCGGTCGAGGGCGCGCCCGCTGGCGCAGTGCTGCACGGCGTAGCAGGTGAAGTCAGCCAGCGGGAGCTCGCCGCGGCCGTCAGCCGCATGATCGGCGCCGGCGATCGCACAGCGAGTCTCCAGCTCGAGGAGATGTACGCCGCTGGCGGCCCGGTCGGCGTGAGCCTCTCGTTGAACAAGCGCATGTCGTCAGATAAGACACGTCGTCTGCTGGGCTGGTCGCCAACCCGCACGGACATCCTGCGCGATATCGAGTTCGGGTCGTACGCCGCCTGAATGTCGCGCCCGAATGTCGCGCCTGGAGGCCGGCTCAAGAACGCCTCCAGGATCCGCCCGTCGCCTTCAGCGTATCTGCCTCGATGGCATGAGAATATGCTGCCATCGCAATGACATCCTGCCGTGATGACGATCGCTCGCCTGCTCTCCTTCCCGCCGCTTGCCTTGCTTGCCTTGCTCGCCGTCAGCGCTAGCGCGGCCGCCCCCGACGAAGAATCCCTGGGCAGAGCCGAGGGCTATCCACCGGCTCGCAGCCAGAGGCAAGCCTTTGATGAGCGCTATCGCGTCGGCTCGTTCAGCGCGATGGACAGCTTCAATCCGTCCTGCGCGCTCGCGCCGGCAGACGATCCGCTTGCGCTGAAGAAGGCCGCCATCGAGACGCCGTTCACCTACCGTTTTCGTGGCCGCCAGTTGACACTGGACGACTACATGCAGCGACAGCGCGCCACCGGACTTCTGGTCGTGAAGGACGGCGAGATTGTCGCGGAACGCTACAACTACATGCGCACCGCTGACATGCGGATGCTCTCCAACTCGATGGCCAAGACGATTACCGCGCTGGCCATCGTCAAGGCGCAGGAAGAGGGCTTCATCCGTTCCCTTGATGACACCGCCGAGACCTACGCGCCTCAGCTCAAGGACACGCTGTACGGACAGACCCGAATCGTGAATCTGATGCGCATGGCCTCGGGCGCCCGGTACACCGAGGACTACTCGGCGCACGACGATCGGGCCAGGTTCAACGATGCCGTGCGCCGAGCTGGCGTTGCCCAGGCCGCTCGGCTGATCACGGCGCGCAGCGATCCCGAAGGGGTGCGCTTCAACTATGCCGGGGCCCAGACCCAAATCCTGGGGCTGGTGTTGCGTGGTGCCACGAGCCGCACGCTCTGTGACTACGTCGATGAGAAGCTATGGAAGCCGATCGGCGCCCAGGCGCAGGCGACGTGGCTGGTGAACCCGGTCGACCAGGAAGAGCTCGCGCAAGGTGGCTTCAATGCCACGCTGCACGACTACGCTCGCCTGGGCTTGATGATGGCGTCCGATGGACTGGTGAGGGGCACCGCTGTGCTATCACGCGACCACCTGCTCGCGATGACGGATGCAACACGGCAACCCGAAGCATTTCGGCCAGGGCACATGGAGTACCACGGCAGCACCTACTACGGCTACGGCCTGCAAACCTGGATCCTGCCCGGCAGTCACCGCCGGTTTGCCCTCCTGGGCATCCACGGGCAGGCCATCTTCGTCGATCCCGCGTTGAACCTGGTGGTGGTGCATACCGCTGTCGGCAAGGATGCGTCGGGCGACGCGAGCGGCGCCCACCTTGGCGCGGAACGCGACGCGCTGCTGCGTGGCATCGTATCGACCTATGGCAACTGGTAGCAACTGGTAGAAGCATTGACCCAAGCGCTCAAGAGGCTCGTGCGGCTCAGGCGGGCGACGGTGTATCTCGCGGCGGCGCGCCGCCGTCGCCCTCAATGCGCAGTCGCGGCAGGAACTGCGGGAATTCGCGCTGCATGAAGTCGATCAGCCCTTCGCGCACGATGCAGCGCAGATCCCACGCCTGGCCAGACGAGGCCGCGGTGCACAGTACGCGTATCTGCATCGTCCGCTCCGTGGCTTCGGTGACCACCAGATTGACGAAGCGCTGGTCCCACTGTGGCGCTGCGCGCACGATGCGCCCCAGCTCCTTGCGCAGCGGGGCCAGCGGCATGCCGTAGTCGACGTGGAAGAACACGGATCCCGTGATCTGGGCATTGTTGCGGGTCCAGTTCTGGAAGGGCTTCTCGATGAAATACTGCAGCGGGATGATGAGACGGCGCTCGTCCCATATCCGGAGCACCACATACGTGCCGGCAATCTCCTCCACGCGGCCCCACTCACCTTCGATGATCAGTACGTCATCGAGCCGGATAGGCTGCGTCAGCGCAATCTGCAGCCCGGCAATCAGGTTGCTGAACACGGGCTTGGCCGCCAAGCCAGCAATCAGGCCAATCACGCCTGCCGAGGCCAGCAGGCTGGCGCCGACTTGTCTAGCCCCCGGAAAGGTCATGAGCAGCATCGCCGCACCCATCACCACGACCAGGGTCATCGCAGTGCGCGAGAGCACGCGTGTTTGCGTGTGAATGCGCCGTGCACTCATGTTGTCCGCTACGTCCACGGGGTGCCGATCCAGGATGCCCTGGGCGAAGCCGGCGATGATGCGCACCACAAGCCAGGTGGTGGCGGCAATGAGCAACAGGCCGTTGAGATGGCGCACGCTGTCGATCCAGCGTAGCGCGTCTGGCGCGGCCAGCCAGACCGGCTGCAGCGCCAGCAAGGGCAAGACCACCTCAGCCGGGGCACGCGCTTTCCTCACAATCGTATGCAGCACCGGGGCGGGCCGGGTAATGCGCAACAGCAGCATGCCGCCGAGGCGATGCGCCAGCAGTGCGACGACGACGGCGATCAGGGCCGCTGCCCATGTGCCGAACCAGGGGTGGGCGAGGAGGATTGCAATGTTCATCGGTCGATCGTCCTATGTCATCGCGGGTTGCGTGTTGATTGCAGGTAACGACATGAAGATGGGACAGAAGTTTCGCCGTTTTGGGGCAGGCGGCGGCGATCGCATGGAATTCGGCACCGCACGCGCCATGGTCTGCCGGGCAAATGATACGATCAATGGATGAATTGTTGCCGCCGTCGGCCGACATTCGCTGCAGCGACTTGAGCGATGCGCTGTTGCCCGGCCCAACCGGATGGAGAGTCATGAACGACAAGCAAGATGTAGCGCCGGACAGCACGGCAGCGCGAGTCGCCTTGTGGCGCGCCCTGCATGTCGAGGCCGACGCCCCGCCGCATGTGCTGGAAGACAAGATCGGCCTCAAGCTGCTGGCCCCGGACGAGGACTGGCGCCGCCGCGGGGACATGGACCCGCAGTTCACGCGCCCCTTCCGCGCTTCGATCGTGGCGCGCGCTCGCGTCATCGAAGACCTGGTCGCGGAACAGGCCGCCCGCGGGCTAGCTCAGTACGTCATCCTCGGCGCCGGCCTTGACAGCTTCGCGCAGCGCAGGCCGGAGATCGCATCCCGCCTGAGGGTGTTCGAGGTCGACCAGCCGGGTCCTCAGGCATGGAAGCGTCAGCGCCTGATGGAGCTCGGTTTCGGCATCCCGGACTGGCTGCGCTTCGTGCCGGTCGATTTCGAGGCGGGCGAGGGATGGCGGGACGGGCTCGCGGCCGCCGGCTTCGATGACAGCAAGCCGGCAATCGTGGTCTCCACTGGCGTCAGCATGTATCTCACCAAGGCTGCGAACGCGGCCACGCTGCGCCAGGTCGCCGATCTCGCCCCGGGATCGACCCTCGCCATGACGTTCCTGCTGCCGCTGGAGCTGGCGGACCCCGAGGTACGTCCCGGGCTCGAGATGGCGGAGAAGGGCGCGCGAGCAAGCGGGACCCCTTTCCTCAGCTTCTTCACCCCGCCGGAGATCCTGGCGCTGGCCCGCGAAGCTGGCTTCAGGGAAGCACGGCACGTCTCGGCGGCCGATCTTGCCCGGCGCTACTTCGCGGGCAGGACGGATGATCTGCGCCCGCCGAACAATGCGGAGGAGCTGCTGGTGGCGAATACCTAGCGGCCCGCATGCATTCCCGTTGTGGCAACACCCCGGTACGGGCTACCTGCGGTTCGGCACGGGGCGGCGGCAAATCAATCCGAACCCCCGAGCAAGAAACGAAGGGCATCGCGCCACCAGCCATCGTCAACTCGCTCGAACCAATCGTTGTGCTCGGCACCAGGCACTACGCGCAATTGCCGAGGCGCTACCAACTCCTTATGCAATGCCACGCCAAAGCGCGCCGGGACGATGCTGTCGCGCTCGGCAACCACCACGACCACGGGCCGGTCGAACAACGCCAGGTTGGCCGCGCTGTCGTAGCGGTCCCGCAGCAGCCACGACACCGGCAGCCAGGGATAGTGGTAGCCGGCAACATGCTGCAGCGTGTCCCATGGCGTGATCAGCATCAGGCCTGCTGTCTTGTCCCGCTGGCGCGCTCCGGCCGCGGCCGCAACGCCGGCCCCCAGCGATTCGCCGATCAACAGCAGCGGTGCGCCATATTGGCGATAGGCCTGCGCGATGATCTGCTCTGCATCCGCCACAAGGCTGGCTTCGCCCAACGGTCCCGGGCGCGGTCCATAGCCTGGGTACTCGGCGAGAATCACGCGCACGCCCACGGGCGCCAGCGCCGCGGCGTAAGCCTTACGGTTACCGGCATGTCCGGCATTGCCATGGAAAACAATCGCAGTGGCACGCACCGGCCCGGTGGGCTCGGCAACCAACCCCTTGAAGTCTTGCGAAGACGGCCAGGCCCTTAGCTCGCCAGCAACCAGTTCTGGCAACTCTGCCTTGACAGGGAAATACAGAAACTGGTCCTGCAGAGCCGCAAGGGCAGGGGAAGGCAGAAGAGCGCCGAGCCATAGCACAAGTCCAGCGGTCTTCATCGCCATTCGCAGCCCGGCACCCCCGCATCCAGGCATCCCATCAGTCCGCGCTGTCCCCATGCGCCTTGTGCTGCGACGCCATCTGCTGCTGCTGTGCGGGCGGCACGGCTTCGTAGTGACTGAGCTGGATCGTGTAGTTGCCATGACCGCCAGTGATGCTGTTCAGGCGCGACTGATAGTCGTTGAGCTCCGACAGCGGCACCTGTCCTGTCACGAGAACGCTGTTGCCCGCCGCGGTACGCGTGCCACGCACCTGGCCGCGCTTGGCGGAGAGGTCGCTGATGATGTCGCCCATTGCCGCCTCTGGCATCGTCACCTCGATATCCACGATAGGCTCCAGCACGCTCGGCCGCGCCTTGAGCACGGCCTCGATAAAGGCCTTGCGCCCCGCGGCCGCGAATGCCACTTCCTTCGAATCGACCGAATGGCTCTTGCCGTCGTACACGGTGACGCGCACGTCCTGCATCGGAAAGCCCGCCAGCGGGCCACTCTCCAGGACCTGGCGGATGCCCTTTTCCACAGCGGGAATGAACTGGCCCGGAATCGCGCCGCCCTTGACCGCGTCGACAAACTCAAAGCCCGTGCCGCGTGGCAGCGGCTCAACGCGCAGCTGCACCTCGCCGAACTGGCCGGCACCACCCGTCTGCTTCTTGTGGCGATGATGCCCCTCGGCCTTGCCGCCAATGGTCTCGCGATAAGCAATCTTCGGCGGCCGCGTCACCACCTCCAGCTTGTACTGCTCCGTCAGGCGCTCCAGCGCGCAGCGCAGCTGGAGTTCACCCAGGCCAAGCACAACGGTCTCATTGGTGCCGGCCGGATGCTCGATGCGCAGGCAGGGGTCTTCCGCGCTCAGCTTCTGCAGCACCTCAGCCAGGCGCTGCTCGTGGCCGCGGCGCGATGGTTCGATCGCCAGGCCATAGATCGGCGTGGGAAAGTCGAGCGGGGCCAGGTGGATGTGAGCATCCTCGCTGGCATCATGCAGCACGGCATCGAAGGCGATCTCGTCGATCTTCGCCACGGCGCAGATGTCGCCGGGTCCGGCCTGCGGCACTTCAACGCGCTCCTTGCCCTGCAGCATCAGCAGATGCGCGACCTTGAAGGGCTGGCGGGCGTTGCCGATAAAAAGCTGGCTGTCACGCGTGACCGTGCCCTGGTGGATGCGGAACACCGCCATCCTGCCCAGATACGGGTCCATCGTGATCTTGAAGACATGGGCCAGCACATGCTTGTCGGGCACCGGCTCGGCACGAACCGTTTCCTGGCGCTCGCCTGCTTCACGGTAGAACAGCGGTGGATTGCCCTCGGCAGGGTTAGGCAGCAACCGCACGATCACATCGAGCAGTTCCGGAACGCCCGTGCCGCTGGTCGCCGACGTGAAGCAGATCGGCACCAGGTGCCCCTCGCGCAACGCCCGCTCGAACGGCGCGTGCAATTGCTCCGGCGCAATCTGTTCGCCCTGCTCAAGATAAAGCTCCATCAGCTTGGGATCGATCTCCACCACCTGATCGACCAGCGCCTCGTGCGCCGAAGCCACCGACAGGAAATCAGCCTCGCCCGCCGGGTTGAAAAAGCAATCGACAACCTCGCTGCCTCGCCCCGCCGGCAGGTTGATCGGCAAGCACTCCTTGCCGAACGCCTCCTGGAGGTCCGCCACCAGCTTGGGCAGATCCACCTTCTCCTTGTCGATGCCGTTGACCACGATCATCCGGCACAGCTTGCGCGCCTGCGCCCAGGCCATCATGCGCCGAGTTGTCATCTCGATGCCGGCCTGCGCGTTGATGACGATGGCGGCCGTCTCCACCGCCGCCAGGGCGCTTATCGACAGGCCGGCGAAATCCGGATAGCCAGGCGTGTCGAGCAGGTAGATACGGGTGTCGTGATAGTGGAGGTGGGCAGCCGCCGTGGCGAGCGAGTGGCGATATTTGCGCTCCAAGGGATCGAAATCGCACACCGTGGTGCCGCGCTCGACGCTGCCGGGCATGTGCAGCGCGCCTCCCTTGTGCAGCAACGCCTCGACCAGCGAGGTCTTGCCGCACCCCGCGTGCCCCAGCAGGGCGACTGTACGAATGGCATCGGGACTATAAAGCATGGTCGCCCTCGTCCGGCAATGGCAGTTAGACCATTATTGGCGATATAGGGCGGGAACGCCATGCGCGGTAGCAGCGTGGTTTGCCTGGTGCACTGCACAACGACTGTCTTGTCCCTGCGGTTCACCCGGCGACGCCATCATGACGGCGTCGCTGCAGTTTCCGCCGCCAGCAGATTCGCATCCCGCGCAAGCCGCCAACGCCCGTCGGCGTCCTTGCGCAGGATCGTCAACGTATAGCCGGAGCGGCGCACGGCGGGGCTACCGCCAGGCGGCGTGATGGTCATCCGGATATGGTTGCGCAGATAAGCCCAGTCGCCGAGGACCTGGATTTCCTGGATGTCGTAGGCGCCCTCGATCTTGACGTTCTTCATGCCTTCCGACGCCGCCGCGAACGCCTTCTTGCCGAAGGGTGGCTGGCCGGCGACCACGAAGATCACGTCGTCAGTCATCAGGTCCAGGACGGTGGCGATGTCGCCGGCCTTGCTGGCGGCGAACCAGGTGTCGACTACGTCGCGGATGGCACGTTCGTCTTGGGTCATTCCTGATAGTTCCTGTAAGGGTCAAGCCAGGGCAAGTGCGCGCCCTGCGCCCGTCCGGGACGCAGCGAGCGCACTTGCCCATTCTAGCTGGCAGAGCGCGGCAGACCGGCGCACGCGGTACGGCCCCATATCGCTTGTTAGTCCCGCCAGATGGCTACCGGCAGGCAGGCCTCGTTATTACTCTCTATCCGTGGCAACCAATACCGGCACCACTTAACGAAGCCCCTCCGGCCAGCACCACCAAAGCCCGAGGGACTCGATCTGGAGAAGCATCATGGCAAACAAGCTCGAAGGCAAAGTCGCGTTGATCACCGGAGCCAGCGCAGGCATCGGCCTGGCCACCGCCAAGCGGTTCGCATCGGAAGGCGCGCGCGTCTTCATCACGGGGCGCCGTCAGGCCGAACTCGACCAGGCCGTCAGCGAAATCGGGCGCGGCGCAGTCGCGATTCGCGGCGACGTGGCAAATCTGGACGACCTCGACCGCATCTACGCGCAGATCAAGGAAGAAGCAGGGCGCCTGGACGTGCTGTTTGCCAACGCAGGCGTCTATGAATTCGGTACGTTCGGGGAGATCACGGAGCAGCACTTCGACAAGACCTTCGACGTGAACGTACGCGGCACGCTGTTCACGGTGCAAAAGGCGCTACCGCTGCTGGTAGACGGCGGCTCGGTCATCCTGACCGGATCCGTTGCCTCGTTCAAGGGCTACGCCGATTTCTCGGTCTACAACGCCACCAAGGCTGCAATACGCTCGTTTGCCCGCAGCTGGACAAACGATCTGAAGCCGCGCCATATCCGCGTGAACTCGCTCGCCCCGGGCCACACCCAGACTCCCGGCCTGGACACCCTGGTGACGCCGGAGCACAAGGCCGCGATGATTGACGCCACACCGGCGGGCCGCCTGGCCACGGGAGACGACCTCGCCAAGGCTGCGGTATTCCTCGCCTCGGACGACAGTGCCTTTATCTCGGGTATCGAGCTTTACGTGGACGGTGGGGTGGCGCAGATTTGATGGGGCGGTGTCGCGGGCGAGGAGGCGGACATTGCGTCCGCCTGCTCGCCTGCTCGCCCTATGCCGTCCTAACGCCGCCGTGCCGTCAAGCCGGCCGCTTTGCTCCGCACTCGCCGCAGAACAAGTCATCCGCCGCCATGGGCGCATGGCAGCTGCCGCAGGCGGACGCCACCGCTGCGGGCGCCGCAACTTGCGCAACCGCCGGCACCGCAGGCTTGGCCTGCGGCGATGCCTTGGCCTCGCGCATGCGCTCCGCGGCACGGTCCCGCGCCTGCTCGGCTTGCCGCTTTGCCTGCGCCATGCGCTCCTTCAGCATCGCCTCTGAGTCCGAGAAGTCCATGCCGTTGACGGTCTGCAGATAGATCAGGCAAGTGCCGTTGATAAAGGTCAGGAACGGGATCACCAAGGCAATCGTCAGCAGCAAGCCCGCGCCAAAGCCAAATGACTTGGCGTAGGCCATGCCATCCTGCAAGGCAGCCATGTCACCGCGGTTATAGCCGCCGCCAAATCCACCGCCACCGTAGCCGCGACCGAACGGATTGAAGTCAGAGAACATCGCCAACAGCGAGCTCATGGGGCTGGCACCCACCGCGCTAGACAGCGACGCCGACATCACGGCGCCATAACCCAGGATGCCAAACACCACGAACGACAGCACCGCCACCAGCACCAGCAGCAGGAACATGTTCACGATCACCTGCAGCAGCCGGTGACGGCTGATCTGCATCAGCCGCGCCACCGTCTGCACCGCCGTATTGCCCTCCCAGATAGCAGGCGCGGCCAGCGGGTAGCCCACGTACCCCAGGCCCGCGAACGTCGCGCCGATGACCACTGCCACCAGCGGAAACGCAAACGCGTACAACAGCGGCCCCAGGCCCGGGATCTTGCACAGCAGGAAGATCAGCAACGCACCCAGCAGCACCGCCAGGTAGCCCAGCAGCAGCAAGATGCCAACGCCAAGGAACCGGTGCGCGGTGAACACCGCCTGCAGCACCGCATCCACAAAGCCGATGGTGTGCCCCTGCGCCTGCCGCATCAGCGTGATGCCCACGGCGGAATACCCCACCAGCATCACCCCCAGCGTGACCAGGCCAAGCAACAGCCCCAGGAAGAAGCTATGCGTGATCGTATAAGTGGTGAGCATGCCCGCGATCAGCGTCGCCACGCCCGCCATGCCGCACATTGCCAATGCGCGCCAGTTGGTAATCGCCTCAGCCGCTCGAAGCAGCGCATAGGAAGGCGCTGCGGCTTTTTCGTTTGTCGTCATGAACTTGGTTTATCCGTATTGTTATTGTTTCTGCGGTTGCCTGATTGATCAACGCCGTGATCGACTCAGTGGTCCAGCATGGCAACGGCTGCCAGTCACGACTGTAGTTCGGGCTCGCACATCAGTGGCGGCAGGGTAGTAGGCACGTAGATGCCCTGCATGTATCGCCAACCCAGGAGCGCCCGTTTCGCGCTGAAACGCAAGGAAATCGAGAACGTGCTGGCGCTGCCGTGGATCTTGCGGTGAAGTAAAGCGCCGGCGACCGGTCCGGCACCCACGGGATTGGGTGTCTTCTGATGTGGCATCAGCCGGCGTAACCGAGCCGTTCCGCGTCGGTCATGCCATCCATCCGCAGCTCATCGAACGCCGTAAGCAATGCCCGGACCTTGGGCGGCATCAGTTTCCTCGCAGGGGTCATAGCATAGACCTTCACCGGCGACGAGAGCATCGAAGGCAAAAGACGCACCAACTCACCACGACGCATGTAATCGGCGACGAAGCTCGGCGGCAGTCTCACCACCCCCAGCCCTTCGATCGCCGATCGCACACGTATTTCCGCATTGGGTGCCCGGATGCTGGGACGAACCCTGATTCGAGCAACTTCCCTACCATTGTCGAAGACGTCCCACTGCTGGTCTTCCGCGTCCACGATGGCTGGCCAGGAATCCAGGTCTGACGGTTGCCGGGCAAGACCCAGTTTCGTGACAAGCGCCGGTGATGCGTAGAAGGCGCGGTCCATGGCGACGACTCGCTTGCTGATCAGCGAACTGTCCGGCAGTCTTGCATCGGTCTTGATGAAGGCGATGTCATATCTCTTCTCCAGCAGATCGGGCAGATCCCGGATATCGTCGATTTCAACCCGGAGCTCGGGATAATCCTTCAGTACGGATGCCAGCGCCGGCGCCAGATGGAGCCAGCCTGTTTCGTATGGCGCAGCGATTCGCAGCGTACCGGACACCTCGTGTTGACTGGATCTTGCCGCGCTTTCGACCTCGCGAAGCTGGCTAAACAACGGCGCAACACGCGCGTAAAGTACCTCACCAAATTCCGTGACGCGCACCTTTCGCGTTGTGCGATCTAGCAATCGGCTACCAAGTCGCGCCTCCAGTCGCGCCAGCGACGAACTGACCGAAGACTTGGGAATGCCGGCACGATCGCCTGCCGCTGTAAAGCTTCCAGTCTCTACGATCCGGCAAAAGTTCTCCCAGTCACGCCAGTCCGTGACGTCATCAGGTCTTTTGTACAACATGGTTCTCTACCGCAAGATACTACCGATGAATCAAGCTAGACCGCCGCTTTGCCTATTGAAGCGCCGCCATCCACGAACAATGTCTGCCCGGTGATGAACGCGGCAGGCTCAGAAAGCAGGAATTCGATCGCCGCAGCCAGTTCATCTGGCTTGCCCAGGCGACCCATCGGCACCAGGGAAAGAAAGCGCTTCTCGGCGTCACTGCCTTGGGGCGTATTGACGCGGAACATTTCCGTCTCTACGGGGCCCGGCGCGATGGCATTCACCGTGATTCCTGTCGGCGCAAGCTCAAGTGCCCAGGTCCGTGTGAAGCTGACCATGGCGCTCTTGGCCGCGGCATAAACGGAGCGGTTCGCTACACCCAGTACGACCAGGCTCGACAAATTTACGATGCGCCCCCAGCCTCGCTCCCGCATGCCGGGCAAAAGCGCCTGAACGAGCTGGACGGCTGGGCGCAGGTTCGATCGGAAGATGTCGTCCATGACATTCAGGTCGATGCTACCAAGCGGCGCAAGCTCGATGAATCCCACATTGTTGACCACGCCATCGATAGCGTGCTCGGCCTTCAGCTTCGTCAGCGCCTCTTCGGTCGCGACGGCATCGGTCAGGTCGATCGGCACCAGAATGCCGGGAAAATCGCGGTCGGCATTGCGCGCCACCCCAATCACCTTATGCCCGGCAGACGCCAGGCGATGAGACAGGGCACGGCCGATTCCCTTGCTGGCACCGGTAATCAAAAAAGTCTTCTGTGACATGGCATTTCCAGGTTCGGTGCGAGGAGCAATATCCCTGCGCACCCTCTTTGCATCGAAAGGTACAAAACGGTTGTAAATCGATGAGCACAAAACGCAGTTGGCCCATCAAGGCACCACAACGACTGTATGGTCTGGGGTTACGCGTGCCAAAACGCAATCGAATCGGCCGCCTGAGTATCACGAGTGTTGTGGAATTCTCGACAGAAGTTTGCACAGCAATCTCCTGAAACGCAGCTACAGGCGGCATGCCTCATACGCGGCAAGCTTGATGACTTGGTGTGGTTCGGCGAACCGTCGAACTACGCGTCAGGGATAGTCACCGTGCTGGGTTGGTACAGCACGTCCGAAGAGGTCGGCGAGGATAGCCAGGACCAACAGCGCGGCGCCCGTCAGAAACAGCACCCGATGATTTCCGCCCGTCGCGCCATACAAGGCCGAGAATCCGTAGGCGCCAATGGCAAGCGCGACGGCTGAAATGATGCTCGCGCGCGTCCACGCGATGTTTTGGCGTGGACCATTGTGTGGCACAAGCTCATGCACGCACGCCAGCGCAAGCGGAACCATTCCCGGCGCAAACGTGCCGATCGCCAGCGTGAGGATCCCGAGGACGTAGATATTGTCGGTGATGTAGAACGCCGCCAATACGGGCATCATGGCCGCGCAAACGGCTCTCGCGACTGCCCGAGGACGCAGGCGATCCGCCATGTAGCCATAGAGCGGGGGTCCCACGATCGCCCCCAAGCCGTATATCGCCCAGAACAGTGCGCCCTGGTCCGCGCTGCGGCCGAGCCCGCGTGTGACGAAGTCGACCAGGAATACCATCGGTGGGACGGCCGACGCCGCCATCAGCGCATATTGACCATACAGCAGGCGGACAGCGCGGCTGAATCGGACCATGTCGTGTGTCGACGTCGGGGCATGAACTCCTTTGGCCGCAAGCTTGCCTGAAAGCCACGCGAACCAGCTTGCCGCCGTGAGAAGTGCGGACACTGCGGCGAGGCCGATCCAGGTCTGCGCCAGTCCCAGCTTGAGCAGCAGCGGAATCAGCGTTCCCGAGCCGGCAATGCCCAGTCCGAGCCCCAGGAATATGGCCCCTCCCGCAGCGCCTTTACGTGCTTGGGGCACATGCGGGAGGATCGTGCCGGCCAGCAGCACCATGACCACGCCGCCCGCCACACCTGAGATGAAGCGCCAACTGAAGTACCAGAGAAAGGACAGCGGATACGCACAGGCAACGAAAGCCAGCGAGATCAGCACCATCATCAATCGCAAGACACGCTCGTTGGTAAGCCAGTTGGCAATGCGTCTGCCGATCAGCGCGCCCAACACGTAGCCCGCGAGATTTGCCGCCCCGAGGTAGACAACCGTCGTTGCCGGAAACCAGTGCG
Organism: Cupriavidus sp. CuC1; assembly: GCF_044627735.1. Classification (NCBI taxonomy): domain Bacteria; kingdom Pseudomonadati; phylum Pseudomonadota; class Betaproteobacteria; order Burkholderiales; family Burkholderiaceae; genus Cupriavidus; species Cupriavidus sp. CuC1. The sequence continues at coordinate 41,423 of NZ_JBIUHC010000036.1, forward strand.
ACTGGATCAATTCCGGGATAAGCGGCGTAAAGGCGAAGCGCGCCAGTCCAATGCTCACTAGGCTTGCGCACAAGCCGGCAAATATATAGCGCCATACAAGCCGTCGATCAATTTCTGCCGACGTCAGGCCGGCTGCATGAGTGGACATGTCTGATTCCTTGATTGCGACTGACCAACGGCACACGTCCCCGCAGGATCGCGCACCCCTATCTTTGACACTAGTGTCATGAATAGGCGCAATCTAGGCTAGTTTGACAGTGGCGTCAATGTTGGTGTCTAATTCCCGCTACGGACGACTACGGTGCGGGAAGACAAAAAATGGTTGGAGTTCGCCAGTTCAATGAGGATGACGTGCTGGACAAAGCCTTGACGCTGTTCTGGAGCAAGGGTTACGCGAATACGACCATGCAGCAGCTTGCGGAGGCGACAGGCGTGCAGCGTGGGTCGCTCTATAACGCGTATGGCGACAAAGAGACCCTGTTCCTGCGGGCCTTCAGCCTTTACCGTGAAAAGTATGTCGGCCAGATGCGCCTTGCGCTGGGCGAGCCGCGGCTACGGGAGTCGTTGCGGAAGTTCTTCGGCTTCGTCATTACGTCGATGACGAGCGGGACGCCGACGCGTGGTTGCCTCAGTACGAAAACCGCGGTGGGTTCGGAAGATCTGGACGATGCGATTCAGATCGTACTCAAGGACCTGCTGGACGATATCGAAGCCGCGATTTTCGAACGGTTCTCACGCGCTGATGTGGAGGGGCAACTCGCGCTGCCGGCACGCCAGGCCGCTCGGTTGATCGTCACGATGACACGGGGCCTGGTCGTCATCGAGCGTATCTATCACGATGAGAAACGTATGCGCGCAACGGCGGATTCGCTGCTGACATTGTTGCTGCGGGACTGAAAGCCCACTGGCGCGCCGGCCCATGTAGTGGACAAGTTGTCCTACCCAAATGCGTGCCACTATGCATCGCAAAGCTTCATGGGCACGTAAAGGGCTAAGGTAGGGGGCGGCGTGGGTCTTCGGCGTCGATTCTCATGCTGCTGGAACCCCGTTACTCAACTTGAAAGCACTGCACATAAAGAGGTCCGGGATAGCCAGGGGCTCCGACGATACTTTCAGGCGCGTGTTCTGCTGGTTCTGTGTGCCACCCCGCAGTGGCGGTCGGTGTTTCGACGTCGTCGATTTGTCGCAGTGCAACAACCATGGTCTGCCGTTACCTGCATTTGGCTCGGCGCGGTAGAGCCTACAACGCGTTGCAAGGTTGCGCGTTGACAGGGGCGCAGGGCCCGCTCGCACCTGGTCTTGGCCCAGGTGAAATTTGAAAACTTGTGTCTGTCGGTTGACGCACCGGCAAGCGAGACTGTTCCCGCAATCGCCTCCCGCACGGCCCCGCTTGTTGGCCATTCTTGCGATTTGCTTCATTTGTAGTATTGTGCAGCGACGTGAGGCCCTATTCAGGCAACTCCCGTGGTTGGCAGTGGAGGATGAACCATGAAGATCGTCGTTATCGGCGGCACCGGTCTCATTGGCTCGAAGACCGTCGTCATTCTTCGGCAGGGCGGCCACGATGTCATTGCCGCCTCGCCCAAAAGCGGTGTCAACAGCATTACTGGCGAAGGGCTCCAGGAAGCCATGGCCGGGGCGCAAGTGGTCATCGACCTCGCCAACTCACCGTCATTCGAAGACAAGGCAGTGCTGGAGTTCTTCGAGACCTCCGGCCGCAACCTTCTCGCGGCGGAAGCTGCAGCCGGTGTCGGGCACCATGTGGTGCTATCCATTGTCGGCACCGACCGAGCGCCGGAAAACGGATACTTCCGCGCCAAGGTCGCCCAGGAGAAGCTGGTCAAGGCCTCCGGCATTCCCTATACCGTCATTCGCTCGACCCAGTTCCTGGAATTTCTTGGCGGCATTGCCGATGCCAGTACGGATGGAAATACAGTGAGGGTTGCGCCGGGCCTGTTCCAGCCAATCGCGTCCGACGACGTCGCCGCCATGGTTGCCGATGTGGCGATCGCGGCGCCACAAAACGGCATTGTCGAAATCGCTGGCCCGGAGCGCGCGCCATTCAACGAAATCGTCGCCCGCTATCTGAAGGCAGTGGGCGACCCGCGCGAGGTCGTGCGTGATCCCGAAGCCCGATACTTCGGCGGTCGCGTCGAGGAGCATTCCCTGGTGCCGTTGGGTGAGACGCGCCTCGGCCGCATCGGTATGGACGAATGGATCCGCCGCTCACGGACAGGACGCTGATCCCACATACATCCGAGAACAGGAAAGCTCCATGAAACGCACCTTTGTACGCTGCTTGTCGCCGCCCTGCCGTTCGGCAGTGTCCTGGCGGAGGCACCGAAGTCAAAGAACGCCAAGGTGAACGTTGCCTACCAGCACGAACTGCCGAATGTTCCCGGCAAGAGCATCAAGGGCGTGCTCGTCGAATATGGACCGGGAGGCTACTCGCCAGGCCACACGCATGCCAAATCCGCCTTCATCTACGCGACCGTGCTTGAAGGGGAGATCCGTAGTCAGGTCAACGATGGACCGGTGGCGACCTGCAAGGCCGGACAAAGCTTTACCGAGATGCCGGGTGATCGCCATAAGATCAGCGCCGATGCCAGCGAAACGAAACCGGCCAAGCTTCTCGCGGTGTTCGTGGTGGACACGAGTGATATGGAGCTGACGACCGCGTTCTGGAACTGAGGCTCGTTGGCCTTCCTCCGGAGAGATTGCCTCGCGAGGAAATGCGGGGCGCCAGTGCACGTGTCGAAGCTACAGCCTCAATACTGCGAGCGAGAACGTGCCGGATCATGGTTGGAATTGCATCATGAACATGGGCCGCATTCGGCTGGTCCCCATGACGCTCGCCATCATGCTGCTTGCAGCATGCGCGAGCTTCAGCGGCTTGCGCACGCATGCCACGGCCAGCGATCCGCAGGATCTGGAAGCGGCACAGAGTCTTTCATCGGTTTCGTTTTCAACCGCGGCCTGGCCCAGTGAGCAGTGGTGGATCGCCATGGGCGACGATCAGCTGAATCGGGTCATTGGTGATGCACTGCAGGGGCAGCCAGACTTGCGCGTTGCCGAGGCGCGAGTCAGGGCTGCCCAGGCCGTGTCCGGCATTGCCGGGGCCGCGCTCTACCCGCAGGTAAACGCCATCGCCACCAGCGTACGCCGGCGCTTCAGCGAGGCGGGCACCGTGCCGCCACCGATCGCCGGCACCTGGCAAACCATCAATGACGCGGCACTGGGCGTCACTTACGAACTCGACTTCTGGGGCAAGAACCGAGCGGCCATGCGGGCGGCGCTCGATCGTGCCCGTGCCACGGAGGTAGATCTGCAGGCCACACAGCTTGTGTTGACCACAACGTTGACAAGGACCTATCTCCGCCTGGATGCAGCCTACGACCTGCGTGACCTGGCCGAAAGCACACTGAAGCAACGCGAACAGACGCTGGCATTGACGCGTCAAAGGGTGGCTGCCCAGATCGACTCCAGGCTGGAGCTGACCCAGGCCGAAGCCGCATTGCCCATCGCGCGGGAGCGTATTGCGTCGCTCAACGAATCCATCGCCCTGCTCAACAATCAGTTGGCAGCGCTGCAAGGAAAGGGACCGGACGCCGGCCTGGCCGTGCAACGGCCGCATCTGGCCAAGGTTGGGATCGTGCAATTGCCGAGTGATCTTCCCGTCGAATTGATCGGTCGCCGCCCTGATATCGTCGCAGGACGATGGCGGGTTGAAGCGGCGCGCCTGGACATCAAGGTTGCCAGGGCACAGTTCTATCCCAACATCAGCCTGAATGCCTTCATTGGATTGGAGCGGCTCGGCTTCGAAGATTTTCTCTCGGCCGGCAGCCGGGTGATAGGTATCGGCCCGGCCCTGTCGTTACCCATCTTCGACGGGGGCCGCCGGCGCGGCAATCTCGCATTGAATCAGGCCGCCTATGACGAAGCGGTCGAAACGTATAACGCAACCTTGATCAGTGCCCTCCACGATGTGGTCGATCAACTGATATCACTGCATTGGCTCGATGCCCAGGAGAAGGAGCAGAACGAGGCCTTGCAACTCACCCAGCAAGCGTATGACCTGGCCATCAGCCGGTATCGCCAGGGTGTTGCCAGCTATCTGCAGGTATTGATCGCTGAAGGCCAGGTCCTGCTGCAGAAGCGCCTGGTCATCGAATCGCAGGCGCGCGAACGCGAGGTGCGCCTGAACCTGATTCGCGCACTGGGTGGAGGGTATGCACCCGCATCCTCCCCCGATCCACGCCTCGCGGACGAATCATGACGCCTGGGGATCTAACATGAATGCCAGCGCAGGCAACGCCGAACCTGGAAACAATCCGCCAGGCGATTCGGGCGGCGGCTGGGCCAGTGGTACGCCGCGCTGGCGAATCGCGGGCCTGATCCTACTCGTGCTGGTAGCCCTGGGCACTGCTGTCTGGTGGTTCGTCGCCGGCCGATACCGGGAGTCCACCGAAGACGCCTATGTCGATGGCAACGTCGTATCGGTGACCGCCCAGGTCAGCGGCGTCATCACTGCCATCCGCGCAGACACCACCGACCACGTCACCGCAGGCAACGCACTGGTCATGCTTGACGACACCGACGCAAAGCTGGTGCTTGCACGAGCCGAAGCCCAGCTGGCCCGGACGGTACGCCAGGTTCGTACCCAATACGCGGCCGTCGAGCAGGCTCGTGCAAACCAGCGGCTGCGGGAAATCGAACTGGCCAGGGTCAAGGCCGATCTGGCTCACCGGAAGGAACTCGTGGGCAGCGGTGCCATCCCCGGCGAAGAGGCGCGACACGCGGAGGACGCCGTACGCTCAGCTGGCGCCTCCCTGGATGCCGCGCGCCATCAACTGGCAGCGAGCACCGCACAGGTTGAACACACGACGATCGCCACGCATCCCGATGTGCTGGCTGCGGCCTCTCAGGTCCGCGAGGCCTATGTGGCGGCTTACCGCACTAGGGTGCCAGCGCCCGTGACAGGTATGGTCACCAAGCGTAACGCACAGGTGGGCCAGAAAATCAACGCGGGGATCTCGTTGATGTCGGTGGTGCCATTGGACCACCTGTGGGTCAACGCCAACTTCAAGGAGTCCCAGTTACGGCATATCCGGATTGGGCAGTCCGTTCGTCTCTATGCCGATGCGTACGGCGAAGACGTGGTCTATGAGGGCATGGTCATTGGGCAGGACGCCGGTACCGGCAGCGCGTTCTCCCTGTTGCCGGCACAAAACGCGACGGGAAATTGGATAAAGATCGTACAACGGGTGCCGGTCCGCATAGCGCTCGATCCCCAACAGATTGCAAAGCATCCCCTGCAACTGGGGTTGTCGATGAAAGTGGTGGTGGACACTCGGCAGCGCGACGGCACGCGGCTGGTGGTTCCGGGATCTCAAACCCACGGTTATCAGACCGACGTATTCGCCGGCGAATTGGCGCGCGCAGACGACGTCGTGCAGAAGATCATCCAGGCGAATCAATAGCGCCTTCGCGAATCAGGAGAGGCTTCGACATGTCTCAAAGCAGCCCGGGACGCCTGTTCTACGCCACGATTTTCCTGCTGGTCTCCGTCGATTTCCTGCAGTCGGGGATGACCGCCTTTGCCGCCGTTCCGCTCATGGGCGAATTGGGTATGACCCCGGAGGACTTCAGTTTTGCCTCAGCGACCTACGCGAGCGTGGCGATTCTCTCGATCTCCATGGCGCGCTGGTGCGTGGAGCGCCTTGGGCCGCGTCGATTTGTCCAGTACGCCACTGCCATTTGCGCAACCGGTGCCGTGCTGTGCGCCACCAGCGATGACTTCTCTTCATTCTTGGCAGGACGGGCTGTGATGGCACTCGGCGGTGGCGCACTTTTCACGTGCGCCCGCATGATGATTCATCATGTGCTCGCTGGGCCCGAGCGATTCGTCGGCATCAAGTACCTTGCCGGTGGTGTGGCGGTGAACATTTCGGCGGCACCCTGGCTGGCTTCGCTCGCGGTATCGCATGAAAGCTGGAGTGCCATTTACTGGCTTCTTGCCGCATTGGCCGGATCGCTCGTACTTATGGCATCAGTGGTCCTGCACGATCGGCCGCTGGTCGCACCGGAGCATCGTTCGAAGCCGAATCTGTGGCCACAGATCATCCTGATAGGCGGAAGCTTCCTGCTGCTCTATGCACTGCAGCGCTTTTATTACGACTTCTATGGAGACGTACTGCTGATTGGGATGATGATGGTCCTGGCAGTCGTCGGTTTGATGTTCTATGGGCGCACCCAGCATGCCGGAGATAACCCCATACTGCGGGTGCGCGACATGCTGAGCGTTCGCTACGTGTCGGGCGTGGCGCTGTTCCTGTTTGGCTACGTGATGCTTGGCGCGAACAACTACATGATTCCGACGCTGCTGCAGCGAACCTTGGGTTTTGCGTGGGCGACCGTGGGTGATTTCGAGGCGCTGGGTTTTGCGGGGGGGATCCTGACCTGGGGCGTCATGATGCGGATCTTGCCACGTCACCCGTCTCCACGAAAGTATCTCGTCATCGGTTTCCTTGCGCTTGCCGTGTACGGTGCATGGCTCTCCAGGATCGATGGTCATGCCAACATGTGGCGTGACATCCTGCCGGCGCTTGCCATCTATAGCATATTTCCACTGGTCGTCATGCCCGTGGCTGCTATGAATACCTTCAGGGAACTCGAATATGACGAGTCGGTTTTCGCAAATGCCCAACAGATGAAGAACATGCTGGCGCAAATTGGCGTCGCCCTGGGCATCACGCTGGCGACACTAGGGCAGCAATGGCGGACGACGGCGCACTATGCCGTTCTCAATGAACGGGTGGCGTCGGGCGAGCCCATTTTTGTGGAGACATTCCAGAAGCTCCAGGACGCATTGATCCAGGCAACTGGTGCCGCGCAGGCGGCGCAGATGGCGACGGCGCAGGTCGCCCAGATGCTGGCCCGGGAATCCGCCTTGCTGGCGCATATCGACTATTTCGGACTGGTCGCAGTGCTCGGGCTTGCGGGTGTGGTGGTGACGTTGGTCCAGCGGGTGTTCCGATAAGGCCTGCGACCTGCCACACCGCTGCGAGATGCCACCATGCACCTGGGAAAATCGTACAAAATATCCGAGTTCACGGTCTGGTCGAGGCGGCAACTCTATGCCTCGCTGGCGTGCGGTTCGCTGCCCGTTATCCTCTATCAGTTCCTCGGGCTCAAATGGCTGTCGATTCCGGGCAGCCGCCGACCCCAAGGTAACTCGATCATCCAGAACGCCGGTTCGCCGGTCCTCTACATGAATTCGCCCCAGTTCCAAGCGTATTGGGACAAGGTTGCCGGCAAGTTTGCCACGGCCGTACGCAAGATCGGGAAGGTTGAATAGGCAGTGCAGGGCGCGCAGCGGCCCCTTGCCTTCTGCCCCGTGCCCTTGCCCACTCCAGGGCACGAGCAGGCTGGCTTCACGATGACTTGCCGAGGTCGAAAGTGACGGCGTAGCCCGCAACTCGAAAAGACCACCGGGACGTTGAATAAAGCTGGGTGTCAGAGAAGCTCGAGCGTCTCCAATGGCCGAGCTTCGGCCATTGGATGCATGAGGGTCGAACGGCAGAAACTGGCCGAAAGCGGGCACCCGTGAATCCTGACCGCTGGCCGGGGGTGCCGCTGTGATGTTCTCGCTCAATGTGGTTCATGGGTGATGTTATCGGGCTGTTCTCAAATAATGTGGGCCCGTTCTCACGTAATGTGGTTCCCGGGCGCTCGGATTTTTCAGCTAATGTGGTCCCGAAACCACCGATGTAATCGGTCCCGACCATTTGTGTAATCGGGCCGCTACAGCTAGCAAAGCCAGAACTGGCGCAGCTTCACGGAAAACAGATGTTTGGAGACATCTTCGCAACACCCACTTGAACTGACCTCTGGCCGCATCCAGAAGTATGCGGAAAACGCTGTCGGTATGCGCTACCATACGGAAACCTGCAAATCCGGACTGCCGTGCTCAATGACCAGCTCCGATCTCCGGTCGAACGATGGCATCCCTCCATCGCTGGTGAATGCGTTCATCGTGTCGCCGCTTAGCCCCCGGTTTGGCCCGGTCTCCTCTATCCATTGGATTGACGCTCCCGGGTCAAGCAGAACGGCCCCTGCGGATCGAACCGCGATGGTCGCCACGGGTTAGGAGGAACCCTCAGAGAAGAGCCGCTTCGTCACGCGCCGCGCTATTTCCACTTCGCGCCGAGTTGATCGAGTCCGGCCTTTTGTAAATCTTCGGGCTTCATGGCTAGCCGGAACTCGCATTCCGCGTTGAATTTGAGGAACCACGGTTCGGCGATCGACGGAAGATCGCTGGGTTCCGCGATGTCGACGATCAAAACGGCGCCGCGTTTCCTGCTTTGTTCAGTGAAATAGATGACCTCCGGTTTGCAGTCCTCGACTATTTGCGCGATGACGGCGCCGGCGTTGCCATTTCGCACAAGCGTGTTGAACGGTTCGTGCGGTATGTGGACGTTCACGAGTATGCGCATGATCGCATCCCTCCTGGTTAGCTGGTTGGTCGGCCCTTGCGGGCCGACAAGTCGGGCGTGATGACCCGGGACTATTCTTTGGACACATCGGTCGATCCATCCTTGCGCCACATATAGAGGGCCAGCGAACGAGATGGGCCCGCGACTTCACGTCTTTTCATGGCGCCATCGCCGGGGCGCGGTGAACTAGACCACCACGCATGCTCTCAGCTCGTGTGGAGATCGGCTACGGTGGTGCGCTCCTTTCGCCGGATCAGCGTGTCCTCAGAGATCCATTCCTTTATAGACGCAGATCACGCAAAGATCACGGCCGGTCACGGCCGCTGAACCAGCGGAAGTGGTGGGATTGAGGCCATTGCGACCGGCAGCACCCGACCCACAGTGGCCCTTCGCCTCCTCACGCAATCAACGGCCACTTGCAAGGTACAACGGTCACTCGAACAGCCTCCTCGGCCGGCAAGTTGGCGGCTGATTCAGCCGTTCGTCATCCCATCGCTCGTCGTCGGCGTGGCCGTCGGGAAAATGTTCGCAAGCGTGGACTGGGTGAGCGATTGTCGCCTCGCTGCCGGGGTCTTCGCTGGTCTGTGCGATGGCGTACAGAGCAATCCTGAAGCAGCATCATAGTTGTCTTGGTCGTCTCCATACGAGGAGCGTGACAGTGTCGGATTTCGGGGCCAAGATCGCCTCCCTGATAGTCTTATCCGGTTTGCTGCCGGCAGGTTCCGCCAGTATGGGAAGGCCATCTCCCGTACGGGAGGCGAACCTGCCCCAGTTGAGTGGTGTCGGGAGTTACCCATGCTGGCCGGGCTTGCGGGTCTCCGTTTTCAGGCGCAGGTGGCCACTGACGCTGGCCCGGATATTCAAGCGCAAGCTTCAGGGGCCCTGAAGAAGGTTCGGGCTATTGCCGACGCTGCCGGTTCGGCAAGAACCAGGGCTTACCTTGCGCAGCCGTTCTCAGTCGCTTACTCTCAATCAGATTTGGGCGTTTCATTTTGTTCCAGACGTACAACCTTGGGAGGGCCGCATGGAAACCCAACCGCAACCAAGTCAGCAGCGCTTTGTCGTCTGTCACCTGAAGGAGGCAGATTTCAAGACCGGAGGCCTGCGCGGATACTCCGCCTATCGGGATCTCGGAGTCGCCGATGCGACGGACGGAATGGCAGAGGCCCATGTGATCCGCATGATTGCTCCCTTCCGCCCCGAACTGAGCGTGCGACATCACCACATCCTGCAGTTCCAGATAGTCTACTGCCTGAAGGGCTGGTTCGAGACCGAGTTCGAGGGCGTCGGGCGTCACCGGCTAGTAGCGGGCTCGAGTTGGGTGCAGCCACCCGGCATACGGCACACCGTCGTGGGCTGGTCGGATGACTGCGAGCTGCTTGAGATCCATATGCCGGCGAAGATCGAGACGGTCAACGATGAATGACACTGTTTGGCGTCCGGCCGATGCGAGCAAGTATTGTGAGGGCATCAACGCTATACATTTGGGAAGAGCCAACGCTTCATAGCGCTGGACCAGCTTTGCAGTTCAAAACCAATTTAGGTATCCACGAACGAATGCCAAGGCGCCGCAATGCGGAACTCGGACGCGCTCCACGGGGTTGTGCTCTGTACCGGGAATGCGGTCAATCTCGAGGAGCCTGGAGCGCTCAACCGGATCATGTTTGACTTCATTTCGGCGGTTGACCGCCAGCGTCGGGGGTAAGAGACATGGACCTACACCTCACGGGAAAGTCGGTACTCATCACCGGCGGTACACGCGGTATCGGTCTGGCCTGCGCCAAGGCATTCGTCAGCGAAGGTGCCAAGGTCACCGTCGCCGGCAGTACCCAAGCTTCCGTGGAAGAAGCGCGGCATGAATTGCGGGACAAGGAAGGCATCGGAGTAAAAGCGCTTTGCGCAGATCTGTCGCGCCCCGAGGGACGGCAGGCGCTGGCCGAGCAGCTCCGCGGCGCCGACATCCTCGTCAACAACGCCGGGGCAATCCCCGGCGGGGGATTGACCGCGCTAAGCGACGACCAGTGGCGCAACGCTTGGGATCTCAAGGTGCATGGCTACATCGATACGACGCGGCACGCCCTTCTGGAAATGATGGCGCGCGGTTGGGGCGTCATCGTGAACGTGATCGGCATCGCCGCCAGGATGCCGCGCTATGACTACCTTTGCGGATCGGTCGGTAATGCCGCACTTTCCACGTTCACGCGGGCGGTCGGCGCGTTCGCCACGACGCGGGGCGTACGGGTCGTTGGCGTGAATCCAGGCCCAACAGAGACAGATCGTCTGATCTCGCTCTACAAGGCGCGCGCGCTCCAGAAGTTCGGGGACGAGTCGCGGTGGGAGGAGATGCTCCAGCACCTGCCGTTCGGACGCGCGGCTCGGCCGGAGGAAATCGCAGATCTGGTCGTTTACCTGGCGTCCGATCGTGCCTCCTATCTGAGTGGTGTCGTGGTTGACGCCGATGGCGGAGCCCAATACAGGGACGGCTGAGCGGGGTAGTCATCGCCGGTCCCTCGTAGCGCAATCTTGAACCCGTATTCGTACCACAGGCAGTGTTGTTCTTCAGATCGCACAGGGCCAAGAGCGCGAACGGCTGAAATGGCGGAGCTTCTGCCATTGGAGTGATGAGGGTCCGAGGGCGGAAGCTGGCCGGGAAGGGACGGTGGCCGGTAACCAACCGGCCGGCCGCGTTGGCCGAACTTCGGCCGTTGGCGCGGGCCGGCGCGAATGGCCGTTCATGGCCGGTTTCCGACCATGGCGACCTACCTTTGCGCACGGCAGGTACCGACCCGTTTCTGTCCTTCGACACCGCCCGGTGCCAGTGGCAGGTTTCAAGGTCAAGCGGTCAGACTTTGACGTGACTCGTGGGCGGCTCGTCGGCCCTGGGGAAGGCTTTGCATATGGCCGATAGTGTCGCCCGACAAATAAAGGCCTTAAAACTATTCGCTAGAGCCTCTATAAATAGAGCAATCTTTCGTAGGGGGCCGCCATGTCGGATGAGCAACGCGCCGCTTTCGAGGAGGCTTATGCTCTCGCCATGGCTTTCCATGACTCCCGAACGACGCGTAGGCCTGCGGCGACCGCCAGCTTCGATGAATTGTGGGAAGTACTGTATGCACCCACGCCTGACGATGGCATGTCGCCCCCCGAAGTCATAAGGCAGTTGGCCGCCAGAGTAGACGCAGGCCTCATGGGGGAGGCAGGCCCTCGGTTCTTTGCCAAGGTGATAGGCGGCTCCCATCCAGTCGGCGTCGCGGCCGACTGGCTGACAAGCATGTGGGGGCAAAACAGCGGGAGCTATCTTGGGTCCCCCGCGAATGCGGTCGTAGAGCAAATTGTGGTTGAGTGGCTGCTGGACTTGCTGTCTTTGCCTGCGTGCTGCTCGATAGGCTTCACGACAGGGGCGACGATGGCGACGTTCGTTTGCCTCGCTGCGGCCAGAAGTAAGGTTTTGCGACAGATCGGGTGGAATGCCGATGCTGATGGCTTGTTCGGCGCCCCCCTAATCAACGTATGCATCGGCGACGACGCTCATGCCGCCATCTTTGCAGCGTTGCGTTATCTCGGACTTGGGCACGATCGCGTCACCCGAATCGCGACTGATGATGCGGGACGTATGCAGGTTGCCGCGTTGTCCAGGGCCTTGGTGTCCTGCGATGGACCGCTGATAGTCATTGCTCAAGCCGGCCAGATCAACACTGGCGCGTTCGATCCATTCCGGGAGATCGTGGACATTGTGCATCTCCATGGCGGCTGGATTCATGTCGATGGAGCGTTTGGGCTATGGGCCAGAGCCTGTCCATCCCTGATCCAATTAACTGCGGGCGTCGAACAGGCGGACTCCTGGGCAACCGACGGCCACAAGTGGCTGCAAACGCCCTACGATTGCGGTTATGCCATCGTCCGCGACGCGGAAGCACACCGGCACGCGATGGCATACGAAGCGAGCTATCTGCCCGCAGCGGGCGAAGAATGCCGGGAACCCTTTCACTATGTCCCCGAGCTTTCAAGGCGTGCGCGCGGCTTCGCGACGTGGGCGCTTATCCGCACACTCGGGCGCAGTGGCATTGCGGCGATGATTGAGCGACATTGCCTTCTCGCATGGCGCATGGCGGATCGGCTCGGATCTGAAGCCGGTGTTGAGATTCTCAATCAAGTGGAGCTGAACCAGTTTGTCGTACAGTTTGGCATGGGAGGGCCGCCTGAGCGCCGAGATCAAGTAACCAGGGCCACCATCAAGCGAATCCAAGCTGCGGGAATCTGCTACGTCGCGGAGGCCACTTGGCACGGCAGGCTCGTCATGCGCTTCTCCGTCATTTCGTGGGCCACGGCTGAAGAGGATATCGATCGATCGGCGGATTCGATTATCGCGGCCTGGCGAGAGGTCAGCGCCGGGTACAGCGAAGCGAATGACCGCGCTTCTTGAGTCGCACCTCTTGTTAGCGGGGCCTCGCGGCCTGCGAGTTGGCTTCCATACGAAAGGCCGTGTCGCGAAGCGGTGTGATACTTGCGCTCAGCGAGCGCTCGCTATCTGGGCGGAGCGGACGTTTAAATGTCTGTGCCAAGGTGGCGGCGAATGTCAGAAACTGGCCGAACTCAGACGTTGGCGCGTCGATTCACCTCGGTTCATCGCTGCGATCATTGCGGGTACGGCAATCTATCAATTCGAGCCCCGCCGTCCGGTCCGAGTATGCCCCGATAGCCAACGCGGATGTTGACGCAGTCCAGAGCATGGTCCTCGCTGATTGACACCCCCGCAAACCTCCCCGACAATCTACCAGTCACCTCAAACAAAGGTGATCGGGCGTGGAAACCCGGGATAACGTAGGCGGACAGCCGCTATTTGCGGCTTTTTTGTGTCCGTGCGTTCGTGCGCGCGTAGTATGTCTACGGCGGGCCGAGCGGGGCAGCTTTCGGGCTGGCCGGTTCCTACGTTCCGGTTTCCACCCTCGCTGCGGGCCCGCCACCCTCACGTGGAAATGAGCGGCGGGTCTTCCAACCCAAACTAGGAAGCCGCTATGTCTGATGCCCTCGCTCGCTCCGAGCAAACCACCTACGTCGATCCACCCGAGCGCACGCTCACCCTCTCCCGGCAATCCGACCTATTAGCCGACCTGATCCGCATCACCTTCCCAGCAGACACCCCCACAAAACTAAGCGTCCAGGAACTAGCCTACCAACTAGACGCCCTGCGCAACGACGCCCAGGGCATCGCGCAGGAAAGCTGCGCCGACCTGCTACGGGTAAGCGCTGGCCTTGGTGCGGTTCTAAGACTGCTGGATTACGACAGTGAGGATGTGGAGGACAACCACGGGCTGCATTGCTTGCTGACACCGTTGAAGCAGCAGTTGGATGCGGCTTTGAATCGGGTGCAGGGGTTGCTTTGAGATTTGGGGGAGGAGGGGGCTTGTGGCGCTTGCTAGCTCCCGCCCTCTCCCCCGCCCCTCTCCCGCAGGCGGGAGAGGGGAGACAACAGAGCGCAACGTTAGAGGCTCTGGTTGTCTTCAGACCGAGGCGGCGAGCGTCGCCAGGTCTTGCTACTTACCGATAGCCAGCGATCAACGCCGGCTTACTTGATGCCCAGCCGCCACAACGAAGTCACCTCAGCCGCACGCGCAGCATGCAGCGGGTCCGTCATATCCGTAGCCTTCGGATGATTAGGCTTCACCTCCAACCGTCCCAGCACCTTCAGCCCGGCCTCATCAATCCAGCCCAGCAACTGATCCCGCGTCCGCAGGCCCAGGTGTTCAGCCAGATCAGACAGCAGCAGCCAGCCTTCGCCCTTGGGCTCCAGGTGATCCGACAGCCCGGCGATAAAGCCCTTGAGCATCTGGCAGTCCGGATCATACACCGCACGTTCGATCGGCGAGTTCGGCCGTGCCGGTACCCACGGCGGGTTGCACACCACCAGCGGGGCGCGGCCTTCGGGGAAGAGGTCGGCTTCTACCACTTCCACCTGGGCAGCGGCCTTCAGGCGGTGGATGTTGTCGCTGGCGCAGGCGAGTGCGCGCGGGTCCATGTCGGTGGCGATGACGCGCTTGACGCCGCGCTGGGCGAGCAGGGCGGCGAGCACGCCGGTGCCGGTGCCGATGTCGAATGCCAGGTTGAGGGCGCCGGCGGGTAGCTGGGCCTTGGCGACCAGGTCAATGTATTCGCCGCGCACGGGGGAGAACACGCCATAGTAGGGGTGGATGCGCTCGGCCAGGGCGGGGATTTCCACGCCTTTTTTACGCCACTCGTGGGCGCCGATCAGGCCGAGGAGTTCGCGCATGGAGGCCACGTAGGGGGCGTCGACTTCGCCGTAGGCTTCGAGGCAGGCTTCGCGCACGTCGGGCGAGCGGCGCAGGGGGACGAGGTGGTCGGCGTCGAAGGGCAGCAGCAGCATGGAAAGCGTGCGGGCGCGCTGGGACTGAGCCTGGCGGTGCAGGTGGAAGGCTTCCGTGGGGGTGGGCTTGGCCTTGGGCACCTTGGAGGCTTTGGCGGCCTTCTTGGGCTTGTCGGCGCGGCGGGCCAGGGCTTGCAGCAGCTGGCGAGCGTTCTGGAAGTCGCCGCGCCAGAGCATGGCGGTGCCTTCGCAGGCGAGGCGGTAGGCGGTGTCGCCGGTGGTGGTGTCGTCAGCGATGACGACGCGCTTGGGCGGGGGCGCGCCGGCTTCTGAGTGCCAGTTTGCGCTGCGTTCTTCGCCGTCTTCGGTCCAGTGGATGGTGGCTTGCTCGGTCATATGGTCTTTCTGGCTGCCTGGGGCAGCCAATGAGGTGGTGCTGGGTTGTGCTGATAAGTCTGGTCAACCGGGGTTGGCCATTCAAGGTGATCCGTCCCTGCCGCGCGCCGGTTGCATCCGGGGCGCCGTGGCGGGGCTGGCATGGCGCGGCTGGTGGCTGTCTGTCTCTATATTGGTCAGCCGCGCAGGATTGGGTAGGGGTGGTGCGTCAGAGTTCGTAGGCTTCGTGGTCGCCCGACATGGCTTGTTCTACCAGCTTGCGGTTCAGCGTCGGGGAGAACAGCTCAATAAAGGTATAGACAAAGCTGCGCAGGTAGGCGCCTTGCTTCACGGCCAGGTGCGTCACATTGGTGCCGAACAGGTGGCCGGCGGGGATGCCGCGCAGGTTGCGGTCGCGCTCGGCGTCAAAGGCTACGCCGGCGACGATGCCCACGCCCAGGCCGATCTCTACGTAGGTCTTGATGACGTCGGCGTCGATGGCTTCCAGGATGATGTCGGGCTTGAGGTGGCGCAGCTCGAAGGCTTTGTCGATCTTGGGGCGGCCGGCGAAGTTGGGATCATAAGTGATGAGTGGGTAACCCATCAGGTCTTCCAGCGCCAGGTGCTTCTTTTCCAGCAGGGGGTGGTCGGGCGGCATGACGATCACATGCTGCCATTGGTAGCCGGGCAGGGAGATCAAATTCTTGTCGGCCGAGATGCCTTCCGTGGCGATCCCGATGTCGGCGTGGTCGTGCAGCACCATGTCGGCGATCTGGGTGGGGTTGCCCTGTTGTATGGAGAGGCGCACCTTGGGGTAGCGCTTGGTAAACTCCGCGATCACCCGGGGCAGGGCGTAGCGCGCCTGCGTGTGGGTGGTGGCGATGGTGAAGTTGCCCTGGTCCTGGGCGGCGTAGTCCTTGCCCACGCGTTTCAGGCTTTCCACTTCTTGCAGGATCTTCTCCACCGACTCCAGGATGCGGCGGCCGGGCTCCGTCAGGCTGCGGATGCGCTTGCCGTGGCGGGTAAAGATGTCCACGCCGAGCTCTTCTTCCAGCTCGATGATGGCCTTGGAGACACCAGGTTGTGACGTGTAGAGCGCTTTAGCGGCTTCGGTCAGGTTGTAGTTCTGACGTACTGCTTCGCGCACAAAGCGGAACTGATGCAGGTTCATATACCTAGGTTCGTATAAACAAACAACTTCTTATTAGTTTGAGATATGAGGGCAGTTTATTACGATTCTCGAACTTTGTTAATGAACGGTCGGAACCTCCGTGTGCTTGCCTCACTTTTAGGCAGCAACGGGCGCTTAACGGCCTGGTGAACCCCAATGTCTCTTGCCTATACCGTTTCCGGTCTGCTAGTAGGCGTCCTCGTCGGTCTGACCGGGGTAGGCGGGGGTTCGCTCATGACGCCGCTGCTGACCCTGTTGTTCGGCTTTTCGCCGGCCACGGCGGTTGGCACCGACCTCGCTTTCGCCGCCATCACCAAGGGCTTTGGCACGCTCGCGCACCGCGCCCACGGCCATGTGCAGTGGCAGGTGGTGCGCCGCCTGTGCATCGGCAGCCTGCCGGCCGCGGTGGTGGCCATCCTTGTGCTCAAGAGCGCCGGTGAGCTCAACGCGCAGTGGCTGCATGCCATCCGCATGACCATCGGCGTATCGGTGATCCTGACGGTATTGTCGCTGCTGTTCCGCAAGCAGCTGCTGGCCTGGCTGTCCCGCAATCCCCAGTTCCAGCTTGAAGGCCGCGCCCAGACCATTGCCACCATCCTGGTGGGCGCCGTGATCGGCGTGCTGGTGACGGTGTCGTCGATCGGCGCCGGTGCGGTTGGCGCCACCCTGATCCTGCTGCTGTATCCCCGTATGAAGCCTGCCGAAGTGGCGGGCACCGATATCGCCTACGCCGTCCCGCTGACGGCGCTTGCCGGCCTGGGCCATGTGTGGCTCGGCACGGTGAACTGGACCCTCTTGCTGGCCTTGCTGGTGGGCTCGATCCCCGGCATCTGGCTGGGCGCGCAACTGTCGCGGGCGTTGCCCGAGCGGCTGGTGCGTGCCGCGCTGGCTACCACGCTGACGCTGGTAGCCATCAAGCTCGTCTCCTGAATTTAACGAATACTGAACGGACCCACACCATGTATCAGTACGACCAATACGACCAGCGCATCGTCAACGAACGCGTAGCCCAGTTCCGTGACCAGGTGCGCCGCCGCCTGTCCGACGAGCTGTCCGAGGAAGAATTCCTGCCGCTGCGCTTGCAGAACGGCCTGTACATGCAGCGCCATGCCTACATGCTGCGCGTGGCGATTCCGTACGGCCTGCTGTCGTCCAAGCAAATGCGCATGCTGGCCCATATCGCGCGCGAGTATGACCGCGGCTATGGCCACTTCTCTACCCGCCAGAACATCCAGTACAACTGGATGGAGCTGGAGCGCGTGCCCGACGTGCTGGCCGACCTGGCCAGCGTCGAGATGCACGGCATCCAGACTTCCGGCAACTGCGTGCGCAACATCACCACCGACCACTTCGCCGGCGTCACGCCCGATGAGTCCGTGGACCCGCGCGTGCTGGCTGAGCTGCTGCGCCAGTGGAGCACGTTCCAGCCGGAATTCGCGTTCCTGCCGCGCAAGTTCAAGATCGCCATCTCGGCTTCGGCCGATGACCGCGCCGTGGTGCAGATGCACGATATCGGCATCTACGCGTACCGCAACGCCGAGGGCGAAACGCGCCTGCGCATCCTGGCCGGCGGCGGCCTGGGCCGCACCCCGATCCTGGGTTCGGTGATCAAGGAAGACCTGCCGTGGCAGCACCTGCTGTCGTACGTGGAGTCGGCCATTCGCGTGTACAACCGCTATGGCCGCCGCGACAACAAGTACAAGGCCCGCATCAAGATCCTGGTGAAGGCCATCGGCGCGGAGAAGTTCGCGCAGGAAGTCGAGGAAGAATGGCAGCACAGCAAGGATGGTCCCGCCACCATCACGCAGGCTGAGTTCGACCGCGTGGCGCAGTACTTCGCGCCCCCCGCCTATGACAAGCTGCCAGACACCGACGCCTCGTATGAAAAACACCTGCTGGAAGACAAGGCCTTCGCCCGCTGGGTGAGCCGCAGCGTGCATGCGCACAAGGTGCCGGGCTACGCCGCGATCACGCTGTCGACCAAGCCTGGCATTGCCTCGCCCCCGGGCGACGCTACCGATGCGCAGATCGACCTGGTCGCCGACCTGGCCGACCGCTACGGCTACGGCGAGCTGCGCGTGGCGCACGAGCAGAACCTGGTGCTGCCGGACGTGAAGAAGCGCGACCTGTACGCGCTGTGGCAAGAAGCCAAGAAGGGCGGCCTGGCTACCGCCAACATCGGCCTGCTGACCGACATCATCGCCTGCCCGGGCGGCGATTTCTGCTCGCTGGCCAATGCCAAGTCGATCCCCATCGCACTGGCCATCCAGGAGCGTTTCGACAACCTGGACTACGTGCACGACCTGGGCGAGATCTCGCTGAACATCTCGGGCTGCATCAACGCTTGCGGCCACCACCACGTTGGCAATATCGGCGTGCTGGGCGTGGACAAGGACGGCGAGGAGTGGTACCAGGTCACGCTGGGCGGCGCGCAAGGCAACAAGAGCGCCATCGGCAAGGTGATCGGCCCGTCGTTCAAGGCGGACGAAATGCCGGACGTGGTGTCGCGCATCATCGACACCTATGTGGCTAACCGCCATGACGACGAACGCTTCATCGACGTGCTGGGCCGTATCGGCATTGCCCCGTTCAAGGAACGCGTCTACGCCGACAAGCAGCGCGAACGCGCCGAAGCCTGAGCACCGGAGATAATGACATGGCAAAGATTATTCAACTGCAACGCGGCGAAGGCGCCAACCCGGTTCCGGTCATCATCGACGATGCATGGACCGTGCTGCGCGGTGCCGAGGGCGCGGCCCTGACCGACGAACAAATCGTCGCCGCCGCGCAAGGCAAGGATGCGGTGCTGTTCCCGCTGACCGCCTGGCTGGCGCACAAGGACGGCGTTTTGGCCGGCCGCGCTGCCGACATCACCGGCATCTGGCTGGCGCCGGAAGACGAGCCGGCCGACGCGCAGGCCGCGTTTGCCAGCGTGGCCGTGGTCGCGGTGGATTTCCCCGTGTTCCGCGATGGCCGTGGCTTCTCCACCGCCTACCTGCTGCGCACCCGCTACAACTGGTCCGGCCAGTTGCGCGCCATCGGCGACGTGCTGCGCGACCAGCTGAACTTCATGAAGCGCTGCGGCTTCGACACCTTCGCGGTGCGCGCGGACAAGAACATCGAGGACGCCATCAAGGGCTTCACCGAGTTCACCGTGGCCTACCAGGCATCGGTGGATGAGCCGCTGCCGCTGTTCCGCCGCAACCGCGCCGAAGCGCTGGGCAAGGAAACGGCATGAGCGAGATTGCAATCATCGAGGCTCCCGTCTCGTCACTGCGTCCCCCGGCGCTGTGGACCGCGCCGGAGTACACCGGCAGCGTGGCGGATCTGGAGGCCAAGGAGCGTGAGCTGGGCCAGCGCCTGGCGACAATCGCTGGCCGCTTCTTCCGCGCCCGCTTTGCGTCGAGCCTGGCGGCCGAAGACATGGTGGTGACGGACGCCATCCTGCGCGGCACCGAGCAGGTGCGCGCCGGCATCCGCGTGTTCACGCTGCAAACCGGCCGCCTGCACGCGGAAACGCTGGCAGTGCTGGATGAAGTCAAGGCGCATTACGGCTATGACATCGAGCGCTTCACGCCGGACCCCGAGGCCGTCGAGAACTACCTGAAGAACCATGGGCTGAACGCGTTCTACGACAGCGTGGACCTGCGCAAGAGCTGCTGCGGCATCCGCAAGGTGGAGCCGCTGAACCGCGCGCTGTCCCACGCTGACGCCTGGCTGACCGGCCAGCGCCGCGAGCAGGCGGTGACGCGCTCGGAGCTGCCGTTCGAGGAAATGGACGAAGCGCGCGGCATCCCCAAGTTCAACCCGCTCGCCGACTGGTCGGAGGCTGAGGTCTGGGCATATTTGAAGCGCCACAACGTGCCGGTCAACGCGCTGCATGCCAAGGGCTACCCCAGCATCGGCTGCGAGCCTTGTACGCGTGCCGTGCGCGCGGGCGAGGATGTGCGCGCCGGACGGTGGTGGTGGGAGAGCAAGGACTCGAAAGAGTGCGGGCTTCACGAACAGAACATCAAGCATTGAGGCCAGACGAAATGGGCATCATGAACGAACTGACTGGCGCGCCGGAAGTGGCGCACCTGCTGCAAGTGCAAAACGATCACCTCGACAAGCTCGAGGCGGAATCGATCTACATCATCCGCGAGGTGGTGGCGGAGTGCCGCAACCCGGCCCTGCTGTTCTCGGGCGGCAAGGACTCCATCGTCATGCTGCACCTGGCGCTCAAGGCCTTCCGCCTGGGCGAGCGCAAGACCGAACTGCCGTTCCCGCTGGTGCATATCGACACCGGCCACAATTACCCGGAAGTGATCAGCTTCCGTGACCAGCGCGTGGCCGAGCTTGGCGCGCGCCTGGTGGTGGGCCATGTGGAAGATTCCATCAAGCGCGGCACCGTGCGCCTGCGCAAGGAAACCGACTCGCGCAACGCCGCGCAAGCCGTGACGCTGCTGGAAACCATCGAAGCCAACAAGTACGATGCGCTGATGGGCGGCGCCCGCCGCGACGAAGAAAAGGCGCGTGCCAAGGAACGCATCTTCTCCTTCCGCGACGAGTTCGGCCAATGGGACCCGAAGGCCCAGCGCCCGGAACTGTGGAGCCTGTACAACGCCCGCATGGCGGCCGGCGAGCAGATGCGCGTGTTCCCGATCTCCAACTGGACCGAGCTGGACGTGTGGCAGTACATCGCCCGTGAAGAACTCGAACTGCCCCCGATCTACTACGCGCACCAGCGCGAAGTGGTGAAGAAGAACGGCCTGCTGGTGCCCGTCACGCCGATCACGCCCAAGCAGGACGGCGACGTCAGCGAAGTGATCTCGGTGCGCTTCCGTACCGTTGGCGACATCAGCTGCACCTGCCCGGTGGCCAGCACGGCGGCCTCGCCGATCGAGATCATTGCCGAGACGGCCGTGACCGAGATCACCGAGCGCGGTGCTACGCGGATGGACGACCAGACCAGCGAAGCGTCGATGGAACGCCGCAAGAAAGAAGGCTACTTCTAACCGGACGCATAGGCGGGCACATCGCGTCGTTGCGAGAGTGCTCGTGTACCAATGTACACGTCGCCCTCACGCGCCTAGCGCTGCCTCCCGCCTATGCGCCGGAGCGAGCGCTGCGAGAGGGATGAAGAAAGGATTCGACATGACCAAACAAGCATCACACCAAGGCCTGCTGCGTTTCATCACCGCGGGTTCGGTCGACGATGGCAAGAGCACGCTGATTGGCCGCCTGCTGTATGACAGCAAGGCTGTGCTGTCCGATCAGCTGACCGCGCTGACCAACGCCAAGAACAAGCGTACCGCCGGCGAGCAGATCGATTTCTCGCTGCTGACCGATGGCCTGGAAGCCGAGCGCGAGCAGGGCATCACCATCGACGTGGCTTATCGCTACTTCTCCACCGCGCGCCGCAAGTTCATCATCGCGGACACGCCGGGGCATGAGCAGTACACCCGCAACATGGTGACGGGCGCGTCCACCGCGCATGCCGCCATCGTGCTGGTCGACGCCACCCGCGTGACCGTGACCGACGGCCGTGCGGAGCTGCTGGCGCAGACCAAGCGCCATTCGGCGATCCTGAAGCTGCTGGAACTGCAACACGTGATCGTGGCCATCAACAAGATGGACCTGGTCGAGTTCAGCGAAGAGCGCTTCAACCAGATCCGCGCCGCCTACACCGAGCTGGCCAGCCAGCTGGGCCTGAAGGACGTGCGCTACGTGCCGGTGTCGGCGCTGCGTGGCGACAATATCGTCAACGCCAGCCAGGCCATGCCGTGGTACCAGGGCGAGCCCCTGCTGCCGCTGCTGGAAGCCCTGCCGGTGGAAGAACCCGCTCCCGAAGGCGACGCCGCGCTGCGTTTCCCGGTGCAGCTGGTGATCCGCCAGGACGGCGCCCAGGCTGACGATTTCCGCGGCTACGCCGGCCGGGTCGAGGCAGGCACCGTGCGCGTGGGCCAGAAGCTGCGCGTGCTGCCGGCCAACCGCGATGCGCTGGTGGCGGAAGTGCTGACCCCCAACGGCGTGGCCGAATCGGCCAGCGTGGGCGAGACCGTGACGGTGCGTTTGTCGGAAGACGTGGATGTGTCACGCGGTGATATGTTCGTGGCTGCCGCCGCGGACAGCGTTTCGGCCAAGAAGCTGACCGCCGACCTGTGCTGGTTCGATGACGAATCGCTCAACCCGGCCCGCAAATATGTGCTCAAGCACACCACGGCCAGTGTGTTCGCGCGCGTGTCGTCGGTGGATCGCGTGCTGGACGTGCATACGCTGTTGCATGAGACGGACCGCCACGAAATCGGCTTGAACGATATCGGCTCGGTGCAGATCTCGCTGCAAAAGCCCATCGTCTGCGATAACTATGGCGACAACCCGGCGACCGGCGCTTTTGTGCTGATCGATGAAGCCACCAACCACACCGTGGCCGCTGGCATGATCCGTGCGTTCGCCTAAGGCGAGTGCATAGACAAGTCGATCAAGCGAACGCGAAGGAGCATGGCATGGGCAAGGTCTACCTGATCGGGGCAGGTCCCGGTGCCGCGGACCTCATTACGGTGCGCGGTGCACGGCTTTTGGGCGAAGCCCAGGTGGTGCTGCACGACGCGCTGGTCTCGCCTGAGATGCTGGCATGGTGTCCGCAGGCGCAATTGATCGAGGTAGGCAAGCGCTGTGGCCAGCGCTCTACCGCGCAGCTGTTCATCAACCGCCAGATCGTCGACCAGGCCAGCAAGTTCGAGCGCGTGGTGCGCTTGAAGGGTGGGGATCCAATGCTGTTCGGCCGCGCCGATGAGGAACTGCAGGCGCTGGAAGAAGCCGGCATCGAGTACGAGATCGTGCCGGGCATCACCGCCGCACTGGCGGCAGCCTCCGCTATCCGCAAGCCGCTCACCAAGCGCGGCGTGTCGCGCAGCGTGGCCTTTGCGACGCAATCCAAGGCGGCTGACACGATCGACGTGGAGGCCGATGTGAAGGCCGATACGGTGGTGTATTACATGGGCCGCGACCAGGCGGCATCCATCGCCGCGCAACTGATCGCACACGGCAAGCCGGCCTCTACACCCGCCTGGGTGGTCGAGGCCGCTACTTCGGCGCACCAGCGCAGCCGCCAGTTCACGCTGCGGCAGATGGCGGCGGGCGAGGCGGCGGCCTGGATCAATCCGGTGCATCCCAGCTTGCTGATGATCGGCGAAGCGCTGGCCTCGCGGGCTAGCGAGGCGGTGCCGCAGGATGTGGATGGTGGCGATGCGTTTGGGGTAACCCGGGCGGCCTGACGTCAAGGCTAAGGCGCCAAAGAAAAAGCCGGGCAACGTTGCGTTGCCCGGCTTTTTCTTTGGGGTGCTACGCGCGTTCGTGCGGCGCTGGTTTGCTCCCCTCTCCCACGCAGTGGGAGAGGGGCCGGGGGAGAGGGCGGGCGCTCGTTACGCCGTCGTGCCGTCAAAAACCACGGGCTTCGCTTCCAGTGGCTCCTGGCTAAGCCACCCCGTGAGGGGAGAGGGAGTGAAAGCCGGCGTCATGGCGCCCGGTTTTGGCCTGTTCGTCGCCTTCGTTCGATGTCTCAGGTGCGCCGTTCCGCGCTGCCGAGCGTCCCCACACAGTAAGCTGCAATCGCGTCCAGCACGCTGTCATCCTCGCCCACCGCTGTGGCACACCGGATCGTCACCCCCGGATGCTGCCGGCGGCAATCATCCAGCAACGCCGGCAGGTCGCGCCGCAGATGCCCGCCCTGGCCGAAGAAAACCGGCACCACATTGATATCGCTAACGCCGCCGGCGGCCAGCTCGGCCAGCGTATCCGGTAGCGAAGGCGTCATCAGTTCCAGGAAGGCCAGGCGCACCGCGCAATCCGGCAGGGCGGCCGTCAGCCTGGCGTGCAGCCGGTCGAACGGCTCGCGCCAGCGCGCGTCGCGCGCGCCATGGCCGAACAGCACCATGGCCTGGCGGGAAGGGGGAGAGGTGTTCATCCTCGAACCTTAGCGCTTAATGCCGGTCCACCCAGCGCAACGCGCCAAGCGCTACCAGCAGGTACAGCGTGCCGGGGATCAGCGCCGAGACGATCGGCGGCCAGGTATGCAGCAGCCCCACATGGGAGAACAGCGTGTTCGACAAGTGGAAGGACAGCCCCAGCATGATGCCGCCGAACACCTTCACGCCCACCGCGCCGGCCCGCGCGTGCAGGTAGGCAAAGGGCAGGGCCAGCGCCACCATCACGAACAGGGTTAGCGGGTAGATCACTTTTTTCCAGAAGGCGATCTCGTAGCGCTGGGTATCTTGCTTGTTGTCGCGCAGGTGGCGGATATAGCGGAACAGGTCCAGCGTGGACATGCGCTCCGGCTCCACCAGCAGCACCGACAGGATCTGCGGCGTCAGCTCGGAGCGCATGGTCATGGCGGGCACGCTTTGCTGTTCGCCGCGGAAGGAGGGCGCCAGGGCGTCCGCCTTGCCGGGTTCGCCCCTTGGCAGCTCCAGGAAGTGGGTTTCGGTCACGCCGGTGAGCTGCCATGACTGGCTGCCCTGGTAGCGGCCTTCCTTGGCCACGCGGATCACGCTCAGGCGATATTGGTCGTCGAACTCATAAATGGTGACGCCGATGATGCTCTGGTCGGGCCGCAGGCCGGCCACGTTGACGAAGCGCGTGACCTCATGGCCCTTGGAGGCATCGCGGTCGCGGTCCTTGACCCACACGCCGGAGCGAAAGCCTGCGGAAACCGTGGCGCCCAGCGCTTCGAGCTTGACCTTCTGCGCGTACTGCTCGGCCTTGGGGCCGATGAACTCGCCGAAGATAAACGTGGCGATGGCCAGCGGAATCGCCAGCTTGAACAGCGAGAACAGCGCCTGGCGCGTATTCAGGCCGGCCACCCGGAAAATGGTGTACTCGGACTGGCTGGCCAGTTGCGAGAACACATAGATGGCGCTGATCAGCACGGCGATCGGCAGCACCTCATAGATGCGGGTGGGCGCCTGCAGGATGACGTGGAAGAACGCCACCAGCGAGGTGTAGCGGCCGGCCACGCTCTCCAGCTCGCTGAGCATGTCGAAGAACACGAACAGCGCCAGCACCGCAAACAGGATGAAGGCGAAGACGCCGTAGATCAGCCGCCCGAAATAACGCTCGTAGACACGCAAAACGGTCATGCCTGGCTCCCCCGGTTGCCGCCCTTGCGGGGCAGGCCGAAGACCGCGCGCCAGCCACCCAGGCTGCGGTTCTGGCGGTAGCGGAACAGCAGCACCGCGCCCAGCAGGGCAATCAGGTGGAACGGCCACCAGGCCATCGAGAACGGGATGGAGCCGGAGCGCACCCAGGCCTGAGAAAGGTTGATCACGTTACTGTAGGTCAGGTAGATCAGCACCGCGAAGACCAGGGGCGTGTAGCGGCCCAGGCGCGGGTTGACGTAGGCAAGCGGGATGGCGATCAGCACAAAGTTGAGGGCCAGCAGCGGCAGCGACAGGCGCCACAGCAGCTCGCCCAGGTTCTCGTTGGTGGGGCTGCGCAGCAGGTCGATGGTGTCGCGGCTCTTGGTCGGCAGGTTGGCTTCCGTCTCGGGTGGTTTGTTGTCCACCTTGACCGCGTACTGGTCGAACTCGATGATGCGGTAGTCGATCTTGCCGGGCGTGCCGGCATAGCGGCGGCCGTTTTCCATCACCACCATGCGGTCGCCGTTGGGCATGGTCTGGAACTGGCCCTGGTGGGCCAGCGCCACGCCGATCTTGTCGGCCTCGGCGTTGGCCACAAAGACATTGCGCGCGTGCTTCATGTCGGCGTCGATGCCTTCGATGAACAGCACGTAGTTGCCCTTGGCCGGCTCGATGAAGCGGCCGGCGGCGATCATGGACAGCACGCCGCGCTGCTCGAAGCGGTCGCGGAACAGGGCGCTTTGCTGGTTGGCCCACGGCCAGGCGAACATGCCCAGCAGCAGCGACATGATGATGAAGGGCGTGGCGAACTGCAGCACCGGCTTGACCAGGTCGCGCAGCGAGATGCCGGCCGAGAACCACACCACCATCTCCGAGTCCTTGTACCAGCGCGTGAGCACGATCAGGGTGGAAATGAACAGGGTGGCGGACAGCAGGATCGACAGGTAGCCGATGGTGGCCAGGCCGATCAGCATCAGGACGTCATTGGGGCTGGCCTGGCCATTGGCGGCCATGCCGAGGATACGGATTACGAGCGAGGTCAGCATGAAGGTCAGCATGACCAGGAACACCGCGCCGGCGGTGTATGCGAGCTCGCGACGCAAGGCTTGTTGAAAGATCATGCGGAGTCGGTTCCGGGCTGCCGGCCGGCGCGGGCGATGTCGGCGCCGGAGAGGCTTTGCTAGCAGCATAGCGGACCGGCGGCAGCAAATCGCGGATAATAGGAGCTTTCGTGGTGGACAAGCCCCTGGAAGGAAGCGCGATGGAATTTAGCACAAAAGCCTTGGATTGGAGCAAAGCGGGCCAAAATGGTTTCCTGGCAACCAAGACCGATTGTCTGGTGGTGGGCCTGTTTGAAGGACAGAGCCTGGCCGGTGTGGCCAAGGCACTCGACGTAGCAACCAAGGGTTTGGTATCCCGGCTCGTCAAGCTGGGTGATTTCGAAGGCAAGCGCGGTACCCAGCTGATGCTGCACGAAGTGGCTGGCGTGGGCGCCGCCCGCGTGCTGCTGGTGGGCTTCGGCAAGGAAGCCGAGTTCGGCGACAAGGCGTTCGCCGAGGCCGTGCGCACCGCGCTGCGTGCCTTGTCCGGCACGCGCGCCGCCAATGTGCTGTGGTGCCTCGCCCAGCAGCAGGCGCCCCAGCAGGCCGGCAACGCTCGCGACCTGGCCTGGCGCCTGATCACCACCGTCACCCTGATCCGCGAAGCCGGCTACCGCCTGCAGGAGCGCCATCCGGGCCTCAAGCGCGCCAATGCCAAGGGCAACGGCAACAGCAACAGCGCCGACAAGCCCGCCGGCCTGCGCAAGGTGGTGCTCACCGTCGACGCGGCCGACGCCAAGGCTGCTGCCCAGGCCGTGGTCCGCGGCGCGGCCATCGCCAACGGCATGGAGCTCACCAAGGACCTGGGCAACCTGCCGTCCAACATCTGCACGCCGACCTACCTGGCCAATGCCGCGCGCGGCATCGCCAAGCGCCACAAGCTCAAGGTGGAAGTGCTGGGCCGCAAGCAGATCGAGGCCCTCAAGATGGGCGCCTTCCTGGCGGTCACCAAGGGCGCGATCGAGCCGCCCCAGTTCATCGTGCTGCGCTACGACGGCGCCTCGGCCAAGCAGGCGCCGGTGGTGCTGGTGGGCAAGGGCATCACCTTCGATACCGGCGGCATCTCGCTCAAGCCCGGCGAGGGCATGGACGAGATGAAGTACGACATGTGCGGCGCCGCCTCGGTGCTGGGCACGCTGCAGGCCGTGGCCGAGATGGGCCTCAAGCTCAACGTGATCGCGGTGGTCCCCACCTGCGAGAACATGCCCAGCGGCAACGCTACCAAGCCGGGCGACGTGGTTACCAGCATGTCCGGCCAGACCATCGAGATCCTCAACACCGACGCCGAAGGCCGCCTGGTCCTGTGCGACGCGCTGACCTATGTCGAGCGCTTCAAGCCGGCCGCCGTGGTGGACGTGGCAACCCTGACCGGCGCCTGCATCATCGCGCTGGGCCACGTCAACAGCGGCCTGTACGCGCGCAACGACGGCCTCGCGGACCAGCTGCTGCAAGCCGGCCGCAAGGCCATGGACACCGCCTGGCGCATGCCGCTGGACGATGACTACCAGGATCAGCTCAAGTCCAACTTTGCCGATATGGCCAATATCGGTGGCCGCCCGGCTGGCAGCGTGACCGCCGCTTGCTTCCTGGCGCGCTATGCCGAGAAATACGACTGGGCCCACCTGGACATCGCCGGCACCGCCTGGAAGAGCGGCGCCGCCAAGGGCGCCACCGGCCGTCCGGTGCCCCTCTTGGCGCAGTTCCTGATGGACCGCGCTGGCTGAAGCTTGATGGTCAAGCTTGATGCTTGACCGCAGGGACGGGCCGGCGCCGGCATCTGCGCGGGTCCGTCCCTGTTTAGCTTCATTCTCACAGGATTGCTTTCAACCATGACGCGTATCGATTTCCACAGCAACGTGCCCGACAAGCTCGGCTACGCTTGCCGGCTGATCCGCAAGGCGTATGGCGCCGGCCAGAAACTGGTGGTGCATGGCGCGCCGGAACAGCTGGCGCAGCTCGATGCGCGCTTGTGGACGTTCTCCGCGCTGGATTTCCTGCCGCATTGCGGCGTGGACAGCCCGAACGCCGAGGTGACGCCGATCGTGCTGGCGGCCACGCTGGACCAGGCCCCGCACCATCAGCTGCTGATCAACCTCAGCGCCGAGCCGCCAGCGCAGTTCGCCAGCTTCGAGCGCATGATCGAGGTGGTCGGCAGCGACGCCGACGACCGCGCCGCCGGGCGCGAGCGCTTTCGCCTGTACCGCGAGCGCGGCTATCCGCTGGCGCACCACGATATCGCCCAGGCCGGCCAGGCAGGCCAGTCAACCCAGGGCAAGGGGGATGCCGCATGACCGAACGCACTACCTCGCGCGTGATCCCGCGCATCGGGCCCAACGACAGCATTCCGCTGCTGACGGAGGTGATCGACCTGCCCACCGACGGCGCCAAGCAACCGGCGCCGGATGCGCCGGATGCGACGGGGGCAACGCAAGCCGCAGGGTGGTCGGATTCCGGCGCTGGCGGCCCAGGCCATGCCCAGCCCGCGCATGACATGACCTGGCCCGGCCCGGTCACCCATGTCGTCATGCCCCGTGAGACCGGCGACGGCATTCCCGCGCCCGAGATCCCCGCGCTGCACCAGCCAACCCCGTCCACGCAGGATGGCGCCTACTCGGTCTCGCACGCCACGCACCACGCCAGCCCGCCGCCCAGCGCGGACGAGTTGCGCGCCGTGCGCAGCGAACTGCTGACCCGCGTGATGATGCGGTTTCGCACCGAATGGCCGCAGGTGGTGGAGGCCCATACCGAAGCCACGCTGCAATCGCGCCTGGCCCCGCTGACCGCGCAACTGGCGGCGGAACTGACGCAGGCGATGGAGGCAAGGCTGGTGGAATGGCTGGACGCCACGCTCGAAGAAATCGAGCGGGATCCAGGCGGGATGTAAAGACCCGAGGCACCGAACGAAGCCGAAGAACAGACCAAAGCCGCGTGCCATGACGAAGGCTTTCACTCCCTCTCCCCTCAGGGGGAGAGGGCCGGGGAGAGGGGTGGCTTAGCTAGGCCTAACTTTGAGTTCAGGCCAACGTAAGGTGTTGATTTCACGCGGTTATGCGAGTGCGTAGCGAGGGCTTACTGGGT